>JAFTRV010000074.1 GCA_017462065.1 Bacteroidaceae bacterium | reverse complement strand
TGCCGGGGCTTTTTGGTACTTTTGTGCAACAAAAGTACATGATAGAACGACAACAACGAGAATAAAAGATAACTGGCTAAGGGTAAGTTGCAATAAGAATGAAACATTCTATTCCCCCCAGACTTTGCTGGTGAGCCTAAATAATGCAGGGTACACCTGAGAAGTTCTCCATAATTGCATAAAAAGCGACAGGAAAGAGAATATCTCCTTCCTGTCGCTTTGCAAATGATATTCAGACAGGCTATTGCCTGACAAATCTGCAATTACTTTTTCTTTCCGTTGTATTCGTCAGAAACTGTAAGCTTTGCACGTCCCTTTGCACGACGAGCAGCCAATACGCGACGGCCATTCTTTGTAGCCATTCTCTCACGGAAACCGTGCTTGTTCTTTCTCTTTCTGTTAGAGGGTTGGAATGTTCTTTTCATCGTCTTATATATTTATATGTTTTAGTCAAAAAATACTTTCCGCTATTCAGCTTGCAAAATTACTCTATTTTTTTAAAATGGCAAAGTTTTCCAAAGGTAATTTTAATAAATAAGAATAAAATTACCATCGGGCTGCTTTCGTCAATACCCTACCTGAGCAAAAAACGCATTATGGCACCCATGAGCTTCTCTCTCTTCTCCTCGTCGGCGATAGCCTCAAAAGGGAATGAGGTCGAAAGCGTACGATATTTGCCTTGATATGCCACTCCCGCGCTCTTTCTGTTGCCTTTGAAGACAAACGCCACAAAAGCATCGTCGATGGGGACAAGCACATCGGTACTCGGCACGGCATAGCAAGCCTCGTTAGGAGTACGCACGAAAGGCAGCTCCAACCCGGAGCCGACAATCATATCCTCGTCACATTCAGTAACAGAGCCGCCATAGTCGAAACGCAGGACGTTGCGTATGAAACGCTTGTCGTTGCCGTTCCCTACCATGTCGCTCGCCACGTGGGCGCCGCTCACGAACAAGCGGCCTTCGTTATCGCAGTACTCCTTTATTTTAGCTTGCAACCCGGCAGGAAAGGTCTTGTACGGCATGCCGTAATTGAACAGCCCTGCACCGCCCTGCTTTTCCACGCCAAGAATAATATCGACAGCGTCGTATGAGTTCATATCGACATCGCCGGAGATAACAGCGTCGCTGCCGCACGAAACGAACGTTATGCCGTTCGCCGCCAATGCCTTTCCGTGAATATAAGGATAATTGAACGAGTTTCCCGCAATCCGCTTCCCTTCAAGCTCCGAGCCGCTCAGCCCGAGGCCGTTCTCATAGCCGATATTCTCACGCAGAAGGTCGAGCTGGTTGCCGCAATATTCCGCCGTGGAGATATACGCCACGCCCGGGTCCACCTCCATGTCGAAGCCTACCTTTTTGTCGGTCACTACTGCATGCGGGACTCCCATTCTATGAAAACCATTTACAACAAGCACTTTTTTACTTGGGTCGGAAGAGAGAAAAAGCGACAGTTCCTCTGAGGGCATGCCGCAACCGCCGTCGTTCAATGCGACGACCTTGAACGTGTAAAGCCTGTTCTTGGATACCGGGAGCGTAAAATGCGGTTTCTTGACAACTATGCCATTGTCGTAGCCGCCGTTTTCAGTCTTTGTATATACTATGTACTTCTTTGCTTTCGCCGTGGGCTCATGAGGGTCTTCTACAGGAGCCCACTTCAATGCAGCCTCTTTGCCGTCGGACGACAGCTCAACACAAAAATTCTTTACAGGGAGCGGCTGCACGACACAGTCTTTTCCATGCACATACGATACATGCTTAAGCAACGACTTGTATACCGAACGGGCTAAAATGAACTTGAAGTTCGGATCGAAGCCGCAAAGCAGGTCGGCGAAATTCTGGTGCGAAAGCGATTCGAATATTACAGAAGTGACGTTCGGTATACGTGATTCGCTGTAGCTGCGGTCAATGATGCCGCGCACGGGCCATTCAATGCCGAGAGAGTTACGAATGTCATCCTGCAGGTTGTTCAACGCAAACGACACGAAATCACGTGATATATAACGTGAATGGCCCGTTTCGAGAGTGTCGCCGTTGAATTCGGTAGTAACGACTCCGACAGAGCCCACAAGGGAGTCGCCACGGGAGAAGCCTGCGTCGGAATGAAAGCCGAGAGAGAGTTCCAGAGGTACGTTAAGGCCTGTCGTATCGGGGTTGTAGACCGAGCCGCCGGAAAGGTAGTTCAATGCATTGGAACGACTGTTTATGTCGTCACGGTAATCATTCTCGCCCTCGTAGGTCGAATAGACCTCAAGCGGGAAGCCGCTTGTCTGCAAATTATAGCGGGCGCCTTCAAGATAACGAGGCATGCCGCTTGTCACCGGGCGTTCCTTGCCTCTTGCCACATTGCCTGTTCCGCCGCCGAAACGTACGGCGTCGGCACTTACGACGCCTTCGCTGTCACTCGCCGTTGTCAAAAAGACGCCCTGCGTCTTGCTGCGTCCTTCGTTAAAGCGATGCGTTCCGAGATAGACCCATGTGCCGCCGCCCATTTTCTGATTGACCTCATAGACAGTCATGCCGCCGGCATGCATGACAGTGTAGCGTGCGTCGGAAACGGAGTTCTCGTGAGTTCTGTACGCTACATACACCGCATACTCGCCGTCCGAGGGAATCATGGGCAACCACGATACCGTCGATTCGGAACGGCTGCCGGCAGGAGTGGCGTCGGCCAAGCGTGCCGTACCCATAGCGAACGGGTTGTCACCGTCTACATAAACATTCTTAGAGGGTGCATAGCCGACGGTATCCCTTGACCAGCCGTTGCGTTTGCCTCCGCGCTCGACGTAGCGTGACCCCGTGCCACGTATGTCGTTATCGACAATCACGCAGTTCGGCTGCGGGTCACGCTCACGAGGGGTATACACGAGCGCCCCGGCATTCTCAAGCATTGGCACAAGAAACGGCAAGACAACCGACTGAGTGAACAGGTCCTCGACGGTGCAGAAGAGCGACGGACGCTGCCATTTCCACATGCCGTCGTCACCGCTGTAATACCTGCCGTGACTATGCCCCACCGCCAAATGCCTGCCTTCGAGCCCTCGGGACGGCACATAAGGGCGCGACACGTTCTTCACCCAGGGGTTACCCTCATATTCGACGTCATGCAGCAGACGCTCTTTCGCTACATTCTTTTTGCGGCGGATATTGGGAACGCAATCCTCTATAGGCTTGCCTTTATAGCACACCTCGATCTTATACTTGCGGTACGGCGACGGAAGAAGACTGCGTATGCCATGATATATCGTATCGATTGCCTCTTGCGTGAACGGCTGGCCGTAGAAAGCCTCGTTGCAATGAATTCTTACGGTCTTAGACTTTTTATTGACCACGACGTTATTGCGGCGTTTGTCAAGCCCTGCGAACTTCGTCACACACCTCTCCGAGGCATATTCACTGAAATACCTTGCTACCGAATGAGCAACGGCCCTATCGACTTTTTGAGCCGACAGGACCGAGATGCACATAAAAAACGCCGCAAAGAGCGCCAGTCGCTTTGACATACAGCTATTACGCCTTTGCAAGTGTCAATATCTCATCATGCAGAGCTTTCGCATCGGCATTGAACGAGTCGCAAAGAGCATTGAAATACTTCTTGGCAGGCATGCCGGGCTCTACATGGTTTATACGAGCCACATACTCGCTGTTGAGACCGAATATCCTATTGAAGAGAGATACCCATTCTTCGGTATTTCCGGCTGCGTCATAGGATGCGAAGAATGCCTCTGTAGCCAACTCATCAACAACAAACGCAATAACTTTCTTAAGATTTTTTCTACTTGCCATAATTAAGAAAACGTTTAATGAATTACCTTTGTAAAGGTAGTCATTCCCGACAAAAAAAACAACTCTAAATGAATAAAAGAGATTATTTTATTATATAATGAATAAAAAACGGGAAAGCACTTTCAAATCTCATTAAAAAAAGCGAAATTTGCAAAAAGGATATCTATTTTAATCACATATTTTAATTAACATGAAAATTAGCGCATTGCAGAAAGCAAGGGCTGCCTACCAGCCCAAACTGCCCCAGGCTCTTACAGGGACAGTTAAACTTTGTGAGGGTGCTGCAACTGAATCAGTAGCAGACCAGGAGGCTATCAAGGCCATGTTCCCCAACACATACGGTCTTCCTATCGTAACATTCGAGAAGGGCGGCGAAGCTAAGGAGTTCCCCGCAATCAATGTCGGCGTAATTCTTTCAGGCGGCCAGGCTCCCGGCGGTCACAACGTGATTGCAGGCCTCTTCGACGGCGTTAAGAAGCTTAACCCCAACAGCCGTCTTTACGGCTTCCTCATGGGCCCCGGCGGTCTTGTAGACCACAAATATATGGAGATTACTCCTGAGATTATGGACGAGTACCGCAACACCGGCGGTTTCGACATCATCGGCTCCGGCCGCACGAAGCTCGAGAAGACAGAGCAGTTCGACAAGGGACTTGAGATTATCAAGCAGCTCGATATAAAGGCTCTCGTAATCATCGGCGGCGACGACTCTAACACCAACGCTTGCGTGCTGGCTGAGTATTATGCAGCGAAGAACACCGGCGTACAGGTTATCGGCTGTCCTAAGACTATCGACGGCGACCTGAAGAACGCATACATCGAGACATCATTCGGCTTTGACACCGCATGCAAGGTATACTCAGAGGTTATCGGCAACATCCAGCGCGACTGTAACTCTGCACGCAAATACTGGCACTTCATCAAGCTTATGGGACGCTCGGCTTCTCACATCGCTCTTGAGTGCGCTCTGCAGACACAGCCTAACTACTGTATCATCTCTGAGGAGGTTGAGCAGAAGGCTCTGTCACTCGACAACATCGTTACATCTATCGCAGAGGCTGTAGCGTCACGTGCGGCTGACGGCAACAACTTCGGTACAGTGCTTATCCCCGAGGGCTTGATTGAGTTCATTCCAGCTATGAAGGCTCTTATCGCCGAGCTCAACGATCTGTTGGCTGTCAAGGGCGAGGAGTACGCAGCAGTAGCTCCCGCTGAGCAGCGTCAATATATCATCGACCAGCTTTCTAAGGACAACGCAGAGGTTTACGCAAGCCTCCCCGCAGGCGTAGCACGCCAGCTCACAATGGACCGTGACCCGCACGGCAACGTACAGGTATCGCTCATTGAGACAGAGAAATTGCTGTCAGAGATGGTTGCAGGCAAGCTCGCCGCATGGAAGGCAGAAGGCAAGTACGTAGGCAAGTTCAACCCGCAGCACCACTTCTTCGGCTACGAAGGCCGTTGCGCAGCTCCATCGAACTACGACGCCGACTACTGCTATGCTCTCGGCTATAACGCATCACAGCTTATCGCCGCAGGCAAGACAGGCTATATGTCTTCGGTACGCAACACTACAGCTCCTGCCGCAGAATGGGTTGCAGGCGGCATTCCTATCACAATGATGATGAACATGGAGCGTCGTCACGGTGAGATGAAGCCTGTTATCCAGAAGGCTCTTGTAGACCTCAACGGCGCGCCTTTCAAGACATTCGCAGCCAACAGAGAGCAGTGGGCAAAGGAGACATGCTATGTTTACCCGGGCCCGATACAGTATTTTGGCCCGACAGAGGTTTGTGACCAGACTACCAAGACTCTTGCTCTTGAGCAGCAGAAGTAATTGATTCTTGATGGCGAAGACCACAAAGAAAACAACAAACAGAACCACAAAGACCGGCGGACGGAAGAGCACTTCTGCCCGCCGGTCATCATCACGCAAGAAGAGGCGTGAGATGCCGAATTGGCAATATGTCGCAATTGCGGCTATCGCCTCGTCGGTCATAATGTTTTTTGCCTACCACCTTGTATTCAAGCAGACCTTGTTCCGCTTCACTCCATGCTATGGAATAAAGGCATACGGCACCTGCATCCCCAAAGGGCATTCGGTATACGGCATAGACATTTCACACCACCAGGGCGATATCAATTGGGAGAAATTCGAGAAAGAGAACCCGAAAGAGACACCTGTAAGCTTTGTCTACATGAAAGCGAGCGAGGGGCGTGACCACAAAGACACACGCTTCGACAAATATTGGGGAAAAGCCAAAGAACATGGCTTCATTAGAGGAGCGTACCACTACTTCAGCCCCCACTCCACAGGACTCGAGCAGGCAAAGATGTTCATCAATACCGTAAAGCTGGAAAAGGGCGACCTGCCTCCGATGGTCGATGTCGAGGAGAAGCCTGCCGACAAGGCTCAGTTCATGCAGGAACTAAAGATTTTCATTGCGAAAGTCGAGGAGCACTATGGCATGAAGCCAATAATATATTCAAGCAAGAAATACAAGAAGCGTCACCTCAACGACAAATATTTCGACCGCTACCCTACATGGATAGCTCATTACTACGTGGACAGCCTTGAGATTGACCGCAACTGGACATTGTGGCAATGTTCCGACAGGGGCCGCATTCCCGGCATCGGCAGGAACGTGGACATAAATATCTTTAACGGAGAAATTGAGACGCTGAACAAATTCAGAAAGAAATAGGCATCCGCTATTCGCCCATGTACCTCGTGCTGGCGGCTGAATAACGACGCCATGCATCTACCATTGCAAGAAAGTCTTCGGGCAACTCGGAATCGAAGAACATCATTTCCCCGGAAACAGGATGAACAAATCCTAATGTCTTGGCATGCAGCGCCTGTCTTGGACAAAGCTTGAAACAGTTACGCACGAACTGGCTGTACTTGCTGAAGTTCGTACCTTTCAGTATCTCGTCACCGCCATAGACATCGTCATTGAAGAGTATGTGCCCGATATGCTTCATATGCACTCTTATCTGATGCGTACGCCCTGTCTCGAGATTGCATTCCACCAACGAGACATAGCTCAACCGCTCAAGCACCCTGTAATGCGTTACCGCATGCTTTCCAACAGAGTCGTCGGCCGAGACGCACATTTGCAGCCTGTTGCGAGGGTTGCGGGTTATGTTTCCGACAACAATGCCCGCATCGTCCTTTACGTTGCCCCAAACGACAGCGTTGTATGTCCTTTTTGTTGTCTTGTTGAAAAACTGCATTCCGAGATGCGCTTTGGCGAACGCCGTTTTAGCTACGACAAGCAAGCCCGACGTGTTCTTGTCGATACGATGCACAAGACCCACTTGAGGGTCGTTCGGGTCAAAGTCGGGATTTTCCTTCAAATGCCATGCCACAGCATTTATGAGAGTGCCGTGAGTATTGCCGCAGCCGGGATGCACCACAAGCCCCGCCGGCTTATTGACCACCATGAGATATTCGTCCTCATACACTACGTCGAGCGGAATATCTTCGGGGACGATGCTGTTGTCATACGCAGGAGTATCGTAAGTGATGACAATTTCGTCGCAAGGCTTCACCTTGTAGTTGCTCTTGACAACCTTGCCGTTTACAGATATTGCCCCAGCATCGGCAGCTTGCTGTATTTTGTTGCGGGAGGTGTTCGCAAGATGATCGATAAGGAACTTGTCGATGCGTATCGGAGACTGCCCTTTGTCGGCGGTTATACGCACCTCACGGAAGAGCGACTCTTCCATTTCAAGCCCGTCGTCATTCACGAAGCCGTCAAGTTCCTCGATATTGTCCAAGCCACTCATGCGTTACTCAAAATAGCCTTCATCGACAACAGAGCCCTTTTGCAGAGGATTGCCGTTGCCTACCACAATTATCACCGCCGCTCCGCGCGGCACATTCTCGCCATTGACGAGTTCCTTGCCGTCGTTCAGGACAGCATAGACCCAATCCTTCTCTCCGTCCTGAGCTATAACGCCCGCAATAGCAAAGCCCGAAGCCTTCAGTCGGGCTTCCGCCTCACGTAGTGAGCAGTTGTCTATCACGCTCGGCAAAGTAACGAGCGGCTTACTGAGAGAACTCATCACAAGCATTATCTTGCGTCCCTCCTTTACCCTTGCGTTGGCTACAGGACGCTGTTCGACAATCTCGTTCTCAAGAGCGCCTTTCTTATATTTATAATCGACAATTTCAAGGTCGAGATTATGTTTGCGAAGCAGTTCCTTCGCTTCGTCGAGCTGCATGCCGCAGATGTCGGGCACTCTGTACGATTCGCCATGATTGGTGTAGCTGTCGAGCCAAGCAAGCACAATCAAAGGTATCACGACCACGACTGCCGCCATTGCCAGAAGATTGAGCAGCAGAGACTTTATACCGTTCTTCTTAGAATTCTTTTTCACGGGACCTTGCCTTTTGACGTTGATAAAACATTACAAAATTAATACAAGTTGCGTGTATAAACAAAATTAAGGCCTGTTTTTTGGGAGCAGCGGCAAAGCAGGCCGCCTGAAAAGGCATATTTAACAGCTTGTAACAAATTCGACAAGAAATGTGGACGGATTTGCTATTGGAATGTTTTTATTTTATATTATCTTCGCAGAATAATTTATAAATAAATTATAATTCGGTTATGAAAAGATTTTCGATACTTCTTATTCTACTGCTTACGGTTGCCGCATCGCAGGCGCAGCTGTTCAAGAAGGCTGACAGCACCGTTCAGGAGCAATACGCAGCAGGAACTGTTCCCGTCATCAATGGCAAGGTCACTTTCGAGGAGGTCATACCGGCCGAGGGTTATAGCGCCGCAGAGGTCAGCGACATTGTCAATGCATGGATAAAAGAGCGCTATGTAGAGCCTACGGTAATTTCGGTAAAGCATTTCGACAGCGGCGTACCGGGCACGACAGTCATCAAGGGTGAGGAGTACATTGTCTTCAAGAACACTTTTTTTGTCCTGAGCAGAGCAAGGACATACTATTTTCTCACATTGACAGCCAATGACGGCAGCTGCACATTCAACATGTCACGCATAACCTATTGGTATGACGACGAGGACGACAAAGGCGGAATAAAGATGAAGGCCGAAGAGTGGATTACCGACGATAACGCACTCAACAAGAAAGGCAAGATGAAGAAGTTCGAGGGCAAGTTCCGCAGCAAGACCATCGACCTGAAAAACATTTTGGTAAGCGAGCTTACCGAAAGGCTCAAGAAATAATGAGGACCGAAAGAATACTCGCCATTCTGCTATGTCTGCTGCCGGCAATCATGTTCGGCCAAAACGCCCACGACCACGCCGAGGGCGAGAATGAGGGCGGCTTTGGCAACGGCGAGGTATTCAGCCCGTTCCGCAACAACCCCAAAGACTCAACGAAAGCGGAGCTTAAAGTCCCGAAATACATCAGGCAATGGCATGTCAATGAACAGAGCGGCGAGGTTATACCCGTAAATGCCGACACACTGCAGTTCATGTTCCAGAACTGGCAGCAGACGGAGGGCATTAACGGCGAATACAATTTTCTGGGCAACATGGGAACGCCGCGCCAGACAAGGATATTCTTTAACCGCCCGACAGACACGAAATTCGACTTCCTGCAACCGTACGACTACTTCTACCTGCGTCCCGGACGCTTCTTCTTCAACGACACGAAGTCGCCGTACACGAATTTGAGCTATCACTCAACAGGCAACAGAATGAACGGCGACGACAGAGTGCGTGTGTACTTTTCGACGAATGCAGGCAAGAAGTTCGGCATAGGCTTTCTTTTCGACTACCTTTTCGCACGCGGCCGATATGACAAGCAGGCCACCTCTCTTGTAAACATCTCGCTCTTCTCGTACTATAAGAGCGACAGATACGACTATAACCTGCTTGCAAGCAACTATCACATGAAGCAGGCCGAGAACGGCGGAATAACAGACGACCGCTACATCACCCGCCCCGAAGACATTTCCGGGCTGAACAGGAACTTCACGACTACGGACATTCCCGTAAACCTTTACTATTCCTGGAACAGGAACATGCTGTACGACGTATTCTTCACCCACAACTACAACATGGGATTCTACCGTGACAAGCTGGCGGCAGACAGCAGCGGAGTCGTAAAAGACTCAGTAGAGACCGAGTTTGTCAAAGTGGCGAAGATAACCCATGTGGCCGACGTCAAATATCACGAACATAATTTCATAAACCATAACAACATAAAGAACTACTACGCCGACACATTCCTGCCGTACGACTCAACAGACGCCACGACAAGAATAAAGGTAAAGAACCGTTTGGCATTCTCGTTGTGCGAAGGATTCAGCAAATACGCATTCGCCAACATAACAGCCTTTGCCACACACACATACAACAGATACACCTTGCCCGACCTCACGGCCGACGACAAGGAGTTCCTGAAGAACTACAACGAACACAACCTTACTGTAGGCGGAACATTGTCAAGTTCCAAATGGGAAACTCTCAAATACAATGTCAATGGCGAGGCGTCGCTCATAGGCGAGGAGTTCGGAGCATTCAACATTGACGGCGACGTGGAGTTCAACTTCAAGTTATGGAAAAGGGCAATGAGGCTTAGAGCGAAGGCTTTCATAAAGAACAACCGCCCGTCGTTCTACTACCGTCACTACCACTCTGAGCATTTCTGGTGGGACAATGACCTTAGCAAAGAGTTCAAGACACGCATCGAAGGCTCTTTCGAGATCCCGTCGTGGAGGACAAGGCTAAGCGCCGGCTTCGAGAATATCAAGAACTATACCTACATCGCCAACGAATCGACGCCCATAAGCAGCGGAAGCGCTAAATACCTTTGGAGGCTTAGGACAAAGCAGGCCCATGAGAACATTCAGGTGTTCACGGCGACGCTAAAGCAGGACTTCAAGGTATGGATATTCAACCTGAATACCGAAGTAACCTACCAGCACAGCAGCAATAAGGAGGTCCTTCCCCTGCCCGACATTAATGCGTATGCGAACTTCTTCCTTAAGTTCACCTACGCAAAAGTGCTTCACACCGAGATTGGCGTAGACGCAAGATACTTCACAAAGTATTACGCTCCTGACTACTCGCCGGCATTAGGGCAGTTCGTCCAGCAGAACCCCGAGAACAAGGTGGCTATAGGCAACTACCCCTTTGTAACGGTGTATGCGAACTTCCTGCTCAAGACTGCACGTTTCTACGTAAAGTACTACCATGTGAACAAAGGCAGCGGCAACAGGCAATATTTCCTTGCGCCGCACTATCCCATGAACCCGGCCATATTCTGCTTCGGCCTGTCATGGAATTTCTACAACTAAAACATATATGCTATGAACGTTACGATAAAATGGGGATTTATAGGATGCGGAGAGGCCACCGAGAAGAAGAGCGGGCCGGCATTTCCTCTTGTCAAAGGCTCTGAGGTCGTTGCAGTCATGGGGCGTGACAGGGAGAAGACAAGAGATTACGCCAAGCGTCACAACATCACTCATTGGTACACCGACGCTCAGGCTCTCATCGACGACCCCGAGGTGAATGCGGTATATATCGCCACACCGCCGTCATCGCATGCGACATACGCCATAATGTCAATGAAGGCCGGCAAGCCGGTATATGTAGAGAAGCCGTTGGCTGCAAGCTACGAGGACTGCACACGCATCAACCGCATATCGAGAGAGACAGGAGTGCCATGCTTCGTAGCGTACTACCGCCGTTACCTGCCCTACTTCATAAAGGTAAAAGAGCTGTTGCCTGAGATAGGCACTGTCCTTAACGTGCAGATACGCTTCTCCGTTCCTCCGCGCGACCTTGACTACAACAGAAACAACCTCCCGTGGCGTGTCATACCCGACATTGCCGGAGGCGGATACTTCTACGACCTCGCCCCGCACCAGATAGACCTGCTGCAGGAGATGTTCGGCTGCATTCTTTACGCCGAAGGCTACACCGCCAACCGTGGCGGCATGTATAAGGCCGAAGATACCGTAAGCGCATGCTTCAAGTTCGAATCGGGAATACCAGGCTCAGGCTCATGGTGCTTTGTCTCTGACGAGTCGTCAAAGGAGGATCATATTGAGATTTTCGGCAACAAAGGCAGCCTGAAATTCTCGGTATTTACATTCGAGCCGATAGAACTGCGTAACGCTGAGGGTACAAAGCATTTCAACATTCCCAACCCACCCTACGTGCAGTTGCCGCTCATAAGAAACATTGTAGAACACCTGCAGCAGAAAGGAAACTGCAAATGCGACAGCGTCAGCGCCACGCCCGTAAACTGGGTGCTTGACAAAATCTTAGGCAAGATACTGTAACGGATGAGTATGTGCGGCAATAGAAGAGGCTATTTATTCAAGACAGGGATTATACTCTTTGTTTTGCTCTTTTTCACTCTTACGGCACATGCTCAGGAGACAAGCAATGCCGCTGACGACACAGTCGAAAGCCGTGAGAAAAGGGAAAAACGTAATTTTGCGGTGAGATGCGTAGACTTCATAGAGAGATTTCTTGAGCAGGACACAGCCTACGTCTCTCCCAACAGGTTCAACCTATCGGTCATGCCGCAGTATTCATACAACTACGAGTACTACAATTTCGCCACCGAGAAGAATGCCCAGAGCATAAGCATTGTCCCTACATTCAATCACAAAGCAGGCTTGTATTTTGGGTGGAGATGGCTGTTCTTGGGATACAGCTTCGACATAAGCAAGAGCCGCCCCGAGACAGACTTGTCATTGGAACTGTACTGTTCAAGGGGAGGCATAGAACTTTTCTACCGCAAGCGCAGCGACGGATACAGGATAAACAGCCTTAAGGGGTTTGAGAAAGACGGGGTGCCGCTTGCCGGCTACGACAAGAAGTTTGACGGCTTCTCGGTAACGCAGGGAGGAGGAAGCTTCTATTACATATTCAACAGCAGAAAATTCTCGTTCCCTGCGGCATACAGGCAGTCTACCAACCAACGCAAGAGCGCAGGCTCGCTGCTTTTAGGAATAAGCTATAATGACCAGCGCTTCATGTCCGATTCCGCAAGAATAGACGCAGACATCAGAGAACGAATGTGCCAGGAACTGAAATTCCAGGAGATAGGCTATAAAGAGATTAGCCTCAACATTGGTTACAGCTACAATTGGGTCTTTGCGAAGGACTTCCTTGCCAACATAACCTTGATTCCTGCCATCGGATACAAGAACACCTCGCTGAAGTTCTATAAGAACAGCAGCAAGGAGTTCGTGTCAAGCATAAATTTCGACCTTATTTCCCGTTTGGCAATCGTCTACAACAACGGTTGGTTCTATGCCGGAGCATCGCTGAAGTCACACAGATATTCATACAATAAGGCTCCGCTTTCGGTAATGAACGGCTTGGGAAGCGTCAATGTATATGTTGGCATCAACTTCTGGCGAAGGAAAAGATAAAATCAGAAACGTACCCCTATTGTCGCCATAATAGAGTGCTTTATCGTGTTCACTTCGACCGGCCTGTTTTCATAATAGCTGTCGTTGTCGTCATAATAGTAGTCGAGATACGGATAGAAATCGGACTTCTGCATCTGCACCATATATGCCGCATCTGCATAGAAATACTTACCGGCATAGCCAATGCCAAAGGTAGCTATGTTCTTTCCGTAGCTGTTCATGAATTCTGTCGAGGTTTCAGCGATGGTAGCATTGTCCATATTCTTATAGGCGGTTTTGTTGAACGGTGCTGAGATATAGTTATACCCGGCACGCAAGGCGCAGTTCTTTATAAAGAATTCTGCACCGACACGTACGGTATGCTGCGGTCTAAGATTATAGCGTATCTCTTCGTTCTGTGCCTTTCCTACTTCACTCACTTGCGAGAAAGAGGTCGAGGAGGCATCGGCGAACTCATATTCCGCATTCAAAGCGACGCTGCCGCCAATAGTGTATGCCATCGAGGCATTTATTCTCCAGGGTGTCGTAAGGCTGTAGCCCGAGTAGAGATTATCACCGTAGGCACTCTTCTCACGGGTGTCATACATATTGAATTCAGGCCCCTCAATGTTCGCCGACGAGACATCGACAAGGTCATAGAATATTGGAGTATGCACGGCCAGGCCGACTTTGAACGGAGAATACTCGAACGGACGGAATATTGCCCCGAGCTTGAAATCGACGCCTTTGCCCTCCAATCTGTAGTTATTCTCTAAAGAATATTTGTCGCCTTCATTATCAACTTCATAGAACAGCGAATAGCGTGAATAGTCGGCGAAATAGCAGCCCACAGTAGCGCCCAGGTATATTCTGTCGTTGAGATTGGCCGAGAGGTTGAAATTTATGTCGTTCACGCCGCCTCGCAGCTCGCTGTAGTATTCGTAGCGTTCAGGAATATAAAGGAGTTCTGCCTTATCATCAAAGAGCCCGCCTTTCACGGCAAGCATGGCAAGCCAGTTCGCCGAGAACTCCTGAAACATTGACGAGGTGATGCCATTCATATCAAAAGCGTTGTCATCGTACAGTTTCTGTATTACGTACTGCTGAGAATAGCCCTCGGCGTCGGCAACCGCTCTGAAATTTCCCGTAGACGACGCCCGTTTGTTGTACGAGAAGCCGATATTCAAGAACTTGAGCGATGAGAGTTTCGTCTCAAGCGCTGCCACGAAACCGAAATTGTTGAATGAAGCTCCGCTATATTTTGTTCTTTCGGCATGACTACCCCTTTTGGCCTGATTCTCGACATAATCCGCATTGCCTGTCAAACTGAAGTCTGTAGAGCGATAGACTGCCGTTCCTGCAGGGTTCACCCCTATGACCGACACATCGGCTCCGAGCGCACCCATTGAGCCGCCCATACCGACAAAGCGGGCAGTGCCTGCAGGGGCATTATCGAGCAGGCCTGTTATATTATACATGTTCTGCGACATTGCCATGAACGGCAAAGCGGACAATATTATATATAAGTAGCGTTTCATAGTAATCTTGATTTTACATTTTCAATATTATGCAGGGCCGCAGCTTCAACGGCGGGAACTGCTGCGAGAGTTGCCTGATGAACTGCTGCGGGATACGCCTGATGAGCTGCTGCGAGAACGTGACACGCTCGTACTGCTTGGACGATTATAGCCGCTTGATGATGAAGAAGAGCTGCCGCGACGGTAACTATTGCGGTTGCTGCTGCCCGACGACGATGAGCCGGAACTGCGTTCATTGGTACTTCGCACTCTCACGCCATTGCCTCTTCGATTTACATTGCCGGTACCGGCGTTCGCATTGCTTGTAGCACGACGCGGCTGCTGACTGCGGACAGCTCCACCCTGACGTCCCCTATCGCCGGATTGGCTGTTTGCCACCCTGTTCGCATCCCTTCGCGGCTGCTGACGGTTTACGGTCGCCTTGTCATTATTATTGTCACGGCCTGAGGTGCTTGCGCTTGAGACCCTGTTCGAATTGCGTGGAGGCAATTGGCGGTTAGGATTATTGACCGCATTGTTCACACGTGAAGCAGAGCCGTTCGTTCCCCTTTGGTTTCTTGAGCCGTTCACAGCAATGTCGCTGCGGTTTCCACGATGCCTGTTATTGTTTACAGGAATATCGGCATGCACCTTATGGGCAGGCTTCCATGAGTTGTGCGCAAAGTGTGGAGGATGATGCCCTATATGCCCGTAAGCGGGATACCAATGATGCCCGTGATAATAGCCCGGATAGTATCCCCAATCGTAGCATCCCCAGTTATATGGGTAATGCCAAGAACTCCAGGAATTCCATGAGTACCAATCATAGGCGCTCCATGCCGTTCCCGGCCAATAGTATGCAGGATTATTGAATGTAGGATATATATCTACAGTATAACCATTGTCGTATATGAGCCAGTCATTTATGCCGCAATTGTACCTCAAGTCCCAATAGAGATTGCTACCGAGCAGACGGGCGGGGTTACGGAAACGTACTATGCGTGATGAATATTGGTAATCGTTCTCGTCATAGTACCCGTACAGGTCGTTGGCATAATATGCTTCATCGACATTGTTCTCATACTCCTCGTAATTGCATGAGTCGTACTCGACATCGTCAATGCCGGCAAGGCCGTCTTCCCGAGCGCTGTTCGCCACTACAGTTTTCTTTTCCTTCACCGGAACATAGTAGAAATCCTTGTGCTGAGCCGCAGCGAAAAGAGGGCTTAGCAAAACCAACAGAAACAGTGACTTTTTCATATGCTTATGTTTTTACGCTTTTTTCTTAATGCAAAAATATTGCTTGCGAATAACAAAAAACAGGGAAAATCCCTACAAAAAAGAAGGATTTTCCCTATTTGTGCAATAAAGGTACGGGCTAATGCCCTATCGCCTTATTACTTGTTTTCGGGACGCAGCTGACGTACGACAGCGCCGGCCTGCCACATTTCGCTTTCACGAAGTGCCTTAAGCTCCTCGTTCAGTTTCTCACGATAGTCGGGCTGAGAGTTTGAGTCGATAGATCTCTGTGCCTCCTCGCCGCACTTTACAGACTCGTAGAGCTTGTACATTACCGGCTTGATAGCGTCGTGGAAAGGATTCATCCAATCGAGAGCGCCACGCTGAGCTGTCGTAGAGCAGTTAGCGTACATCCAGTCCATGCCCTTTGCCGCAAACAAAGGCATCAGGGACTGTGTAAGCTCCTCTACTGTCTCGTTGAAAGCCTCAGAAGGAGTGTGACCATTCTCGCGAAGAACCTCGTACTGAGCGAGGAAAAGACCCTGAACGGCACCCATGAGCGAGCCTCTCTCGCCTGTAAGGTCCGAAACGGCCTCACGCTGGAAAGTAGTCTCGAAAAGATAGCCTGAACCGATACCGATACCAAATGCCAATACACGGTCAAGAGCCTTGCCTGTAGCGTTCTGATGTATTGCATAAGACGCATTCAAGCCACGGCCCTCAAGGAACATTGTACGCAAAGATGTACCAGAGCCTTTAGGAGCGACCATGATAACATCAACGTCCGCAGGAGGCACAATGCCAGTTCTGTCGTTCCAGTTGATGCCGAAGCCGTGTGAGAAGTAGAGAGCCTTGCCGGCTGTCATGTACTTTTCAATCTTAGGCCATATCGCTATCTGAGCCGCATCCGAGAGCAACATACATACGATTGTACCACGCTCTGCTGCCTCTTCGATAGAGAAGAGTGTCTCGCCGGGCACCCAACCGTCTTTCACAGCCTTGTCATATGTAGCGCCCTCACGCTGACCAACGATAACGTTGAAGCCGTTATCGCGAAGGTTGCAAGCCTGACCCGGGCCTTGTACGCCATAACCAAGAACAGCGACTGTCTCGTTCTTCAAAATTTCACGAGCTTTCTCAAGTGAAAACTCCTGAGAAGTAACCACATTCTCGATTACTCCTCCAAAATTCATTTCTGCCATAATTATTCTCTATTTTTTGTTGGTTTTCTTTTATAGTCTTCATCAAAGAGCAATTCCGTAAGGTTTTCCACAGAATCGCGGGGAACCGCCACACGTCCCGACTTCACGAACTGCTGCATGCACTGGAGAGCCACGAACTTGTCATAAAGTTCAAGGATGTCATCGGTTGAGCCTGTCATTTCCACTACCGTATAGTTGGCGTTTACCTCTATCACATGAGCAGCGCTGTGACGTATCAGACGTGAAATCTGATTGTTCTCCATAATCTTAGGGGTAGACAGCTTGTAAAGGGCTACCTCCTGGAAGAAAATCTCGCTGTCCACATAGTAATCGGCTTTGAGGACATCGACCTTCTTCTCGATACGCTTTGTAACCTTTTCAATTGATTCCTCTTCGCCCCAAAGCGTTATAGTATAACGGTGAACGCCCTCTACCGATGACGACGACGCGGTAATGGTATCGATGTTCATCATTCGGCGGGTAAACTCAGCCGTCACCTGGTTCAACATACCGGCAATATTCTCGGTATATATTATAATAGTATATAATTTCTTGTCCATTGCTTGACTATTCAAATATCATTTCACTTACCGTAGCTCCCGGAGGCGTCATCGGCATAACATTATCCTCCTCCTTTACAGCCACATGCAAAAGGAACGGCTCGTCGGTAGACAACATCTCCCTAATAGCGTCATCAAGCTCCTCACGGTCCACCACAAGGCGTGACGCAATGCCGTATCCCTTAGCTATCAGCGAATATTCGGGATTAAGCATCGGAGTCCATGAGTAGCGATGGTCAAAGAAGAGCTCCTGCCACTGGCGCACATTGCCAAGATAGTTATTATTAAGCAATATCATCTTTACGCCCGTACCCTGCTCCATGATTGTTCCCAGTTCCTGAATATTCATCTGGAAACCGCCGTCGCCCGTGAACAGGCACACCGTACGCTGCGGCATCGCCATCTTGGCGCCTATGGCAGCCGGCAAGCCATAGCCCATAGTGCCCAGGCCGCCCGATGTCAAAATGCTTCGAGGAAGAGTGTACTTGAAGTAACGTGAAGACATCATCTGGTTCTGACCTACGTCTGTCACGAGTATCGCACTGTTGTTCGTAGCTTCGCTTATCTTGCGAGCGACCTCTCCCATAAGCAGCGGACCGCTGCCCGGGTTGAGCGCCTTCGCTCCGACCTTCTCGTACTCTATCGCATTGTATTTGGCGAAGCTCTCTATCCACTCCTTGCGGTCACGCGACTCCACAAGTTCGGTAATCATAGGAAGCACCTCCTTGCAGTCGCCCACGATAGGAACATCGACAGCTACATTCTTGTTGATTTCGGCATGGTCGATATCAATGTGTATCACCTTAGCCTGCTTTGCGTACGTCGCCACGTTTCCCGTCACACGGTCGCTGAAACGCATGCCGACAGCAATGAGCAGGTCGCATTCGTTCGTATTGTAGTTGGGGCCATAGTTTCCGTGCATGCCGAGCATGCCCACGCACAGCGGGTGGTCGCTTGGCAGAGCCGAAAGACCGAGCAATGTTCTTGCAGCCGGAATGTTCGCCTTTTCAATCAACGCCTTGAGTTCCTCATGAGCCTCGCCGAGCTCAACGCCCTGGCCGACGAGCATCAAGGGACGCTTTGAGCTGTTTATAAGCGCAGCGGCCTCCTCTACCGCACTGCGGCACGGAGTAGGATAAGGCACATAGCTTCTTACAGAATCGACATATACAGGCTCATATTCAGTCATTGCAGTCTGAGCGTTCTTGGTAAAGTCAAGAACTACAGGACCGGGACGGCCCGTGCCGGCAATGTAGAACGCGCGCGCCACAGCCCATGCGACATCTTCGGGACGACGTATCTGATAGCTCCATTTCGTAATAGGCTGCGTGATGCCCACGAAATCAATCTCCTGAAAAGCGTCGGTACCGAGTACGGCGCATCCGACCTGACCCGCTATTACCACGACAGGAGTGCTGTCGAGCATTGCGTCGCTGATGCCTGTCAATGTGTTCGTTGCGCCCGGACCGCTTGTCACGATTGAGACGCCCACCTTGCCCGAACTGCGGGCATAGCCCTGCGCTGCATGAACAGCGCCCTGCTCGTGACGTACAAGCACCTGCCTGAAGTCACTGCGGTGGTCATACATGGCATCGAATACCGGCATGATTGAGCCTCCCGGATAACCGAAGACCGTGTCCACCCCCTCTTTTATAAGAGAGCGCATTAGAGCCTCTCCACCTGAAATTATCTCTTTACCCATAATTTTTCTTAGTCAATAATTCTAACTCCGCCCTTATCGGCCGAGCTTACCATGTTGGCATAAGCCTTGAGGCTCTTCGAAACGACACGGTCACGTGTCATCGGGAACATCTCGCGAGCCTGCAGCTCCTCGTCAGTAAGACGCACGTTGATAGCACGTGCCGGTATGTCGATGTCGATAATATCTCCGTCACGCAGCTTGCCGATGTTTCCGCCTGCAGCAGCCTCGGGCGATATGTGACCTATGCTCAGGCCCGACGTGCCGCCGCTGAAGCGTCCGTCAGTTATCAATGCGCACTCCTTGCCGAGGTGACGTGATTTGATATATGATGTGGGATAAAGCATCTCCTGCATTCCGGGACCGCCCTTAGGGCCTTCGTAAATGATTACTACGACGTCGCCGGCCTGGACATCGCCGCCGAGGATACCCTCCACCGCCGATTCCTGAGAATCGAAGACCTTTGCCTTGCCGCTGAACTTCCAAATGCTCTCGTCTACGCCGGCGGTCTTCACCACACATCCGTCCTTTGCAATATTTCCGAAAAGGATAGCAAGGCCGCCGTCTTTAGTATACGCATTCTCCAAAGAGCGTATGCAGCCGTTCTCACGGTCGGTATCAAGCGTCTCGTACATGCAGTTCTGCGAGCCCATCACATTGCTGAAAACATTCGCCGGAGCTGTTCCGTAGATACGTGCGGCCTCAGCCGTTACATCCCCGCCGGTTATGCAATATTTCGCTATGTCCTCGGCAAGAGTAGCTCCAGTAACACGCTTCACGTCGGTCTTCAGCAGACCGCCCTTAGCAAGCTCGCCGAGAATGCCAAGAATGCCTCCTGCACGGCCGCAGTCCTGAACGCTGTACTTAGGGCCGTTGGGAGCAAGCTTGCAGAGACAGGGAACATTGCGGCTAAGCTTGTCTATGTCCTCCATCTTGAAATCAACGCCTGCCTCCTGAGCTACAGCCAAGAGATGCAGAATTGTATTTGTAGAGCCGCCCATAGCGATGTCAAGAGTCATGGCGTTCATGAATGCGTCACGCGAGGCAATTGAACGAGGAAGCACTGAGTCGTCACCGTCGTTGTAATACTTGAACGCATTCTCCACCACCTGCTTCGCAGCATCCTTGAGCAGCTGAATACGGTTGGCGTGAGTAGCGAGTATTGTTCCGTTGCCGGGCAACGAGAGACCGATAGCCTCGGTCAATGAGTTCATCGAGTTCGCGGTGAACATTCCCGAGCAGCTGCCGCAACCGGGGCATGAACGTTTTTCTATCTCGGCAAGTTCTTCGTCGCCGACACTATTGTCGGCAGCCTTTACCATTGCAATCACAAGGTCAAGATTCTCGTTCTTCCATGTACCCTTCTCCATAGGGCCTCCCGACACGAATACTGTAGGAATATTCAGACGCATTGCAGCCATGAGCATGCCCGGAGTTATCTTGTCACAGTTCGAGATGCAGACAAGCGCATCTACCTTGTGCGCATTGCACATATATTCAACACTGTCGGCGATGATGTCGCGGGAAGGCAATGAATACAGCATGCCATCGTGTCCCATTGCGATGCCGTCGTCTATTGCGATTGTATTGAATTCCGCTGCATAGCAGCCCAACTTCTCTATTTCGGCTTTTACTATTTGACCCGCTTCGTGCAGGTGCGTGTGTCCGGGAACCAATTGAGTGAATGAGTTCGCAATAGCAATGATTGGCTTGCCGAACATTTCACGTTTCATACCGTTGGCTATCCACAAGGCTCTTGCTCCTGCCATGCGGCGGCCTTCGGTAGACTGTGCGCTTCTTAATTTGATTTTCATAATTATATTCTAAACAAGAAACCCTTCCCAAACATGAGAAAGGTACCAAAAAAACATGAACGACCGCCTTGCCTACAACTTATTAAAAGCGAAAAACATATCGCTCACATTGCTGCGGACGGTTGAAACATGCAGCCCTGAATGCTGTTTTTGATTTTGGACCACAAAATTAATCTCTTTTTCCTGTATATACAAGTATTTTAAAACAGAATTAGCCTGTTTAATGTCAAAAGTTTAGCTAAAATCAGAAATTTCTGTTTTTGAGTATAACGTAGATAATTACAGGCGCGCCGACAAGCGGAGTTATCGCTCCTAACGGAAGAAGGCCGTTTTCTCCGGGCAACTGACATATAAGATTGCACAGCAATGCGACCGAAGAGCCTGCGAGCAGCGTTCCGGGCAGAAGATACTTGTGATTTGCCGTGTTCAGAAAGAGCCTTGAGATATGAGGCACTGCCAGGCCTATGAATGCCACAGGGCCGCAGAAGGCCGTCACGACAGCCGTAAGAAGAGCCGTAACAGAGAGCAATACCCCTCGAATAAGCTTCACATTGATGCCGAGATTCATAGCATAGGCATCTCCGAGCAGAAGTGCGTTCAAAGGTTTTGTCATCAACAACGAAACAAGCAAAAGCAGTGCTACGATAACGGCATAGAAAGGAATTTGTTCCATTGAGACTGCACTGAAGCTTCCCATGCCCCAAATCATATACGAATGCACTCCCTCGGCAGTCGCAAAGTAGTTGAGGATAGAGATAAGCGACGATGCAAGATAACCGACGGCGACACCGGCTATGAGCAGAAAGATTTTGTTCCTTAGAACAGAAGAGAGGAAAAGTATTACCGCCATTATCAGCATCGCTCCGGCAAATGCGCCCGAAAGAATGGCAATAGAGCCCCCGGCACCCGTTCCGCCGACGGCTATCATCCCTTGTGCAAGAAGCATCACCACCGCCACTCCAAGACCGGCGCCGCTGTTTATGCCAAGCACCTCGGGGCCGGCGAGGGGGTTGTTGAAAAGAGTTTGCAGCAGAAGGCCCGCTACAGAGATTGCCGCACCCGCAAGAAGAGCCGTTACAGCTTGCGGCAGACGCATCTCAAGCACTATAAGCCTCCACGATTCACGCTCGCACTCGCCGCCTGTCAGAAGTGACAGGACGTCGGCAAAAGGTATATCCACCGACCCTATAAAAAGGTTGGAGATGAACAACGCCACCGCAAAAAGGGCAAATGCGACTATTATTACCGTATTCTTATTCAATCTTCTCATAATAGAAGGGCTTATATTCAGGGAACAGAGAGGGGTGGAACAATGCGGCAAGCTCTTTCAGCAACCGTTCGGGATGAAACGACGCCTCTTCGAATAGGTTGTTCCTGCGAGTGTTGCATGCATGCACATTACCCGTTTCGAAAGGCTTGAAATGGCAATATCCGTCAAATTCCGCAAGCAACGAAGAACGGGTCTTGTCATTTTCCGAGTTATACTTGAACAGCCAGATGTCGGCTTCGGAGGCTTTGTAAAGCACCACCTCATACGAGAGAGGCAGAGAGCCGTTGGCGCCGAAACCGGAGAAGAGATATTCCGCTCCGGCATCGTTATACATCCGCCCCATCGTGCTATTGCCGCCCGGCACATACCATGCCGAGCTGCTTTTCAGCTCACACATAAGCTTTGGACGGTTCTCGGCAGTTGCGACTATGGAGCGAATAGCCTCATATTCCTTGCATACGACATTGAATATCGAGTCGCTCTTTTGGGCCTTTCCGAGAAGACGGCCATAGAAACGCACCCATTCGGCACAGCCGAGAGGCGAACTCTCCATATAGTCGGCACACTCAACAAGCGGGAATGGCATTTTGTCAAGCTTGCCATAGCCGCCATTCTCGAACGGGAGGACAAATATTGCGTCGGGGGACACCTGCGCCACCGCCTCGGCATCCACATTCAGCGAGCTGCCGCAGTCGGCTATAGCACCCTTTTCAAGGCCTGCATTAACTGCGGAGGAGTATATGTATTGCCTGTCGCACACTCCGGAAATGGCCGACGCCGTGCCAAGCTCGTCAAGAAGAGCAGCATGAACACCCGAAAAGACTATGCAGTTTTCAAGCGGAACACGCAGGAGATCACCTGCCGGCAGACCGGAAGGCAGTTCACACCCTTTAGGAACAAGCAGATAGCGTCTCAACAGACCTTTGCCCCAGGGGTTCTTTATATCGGCAACCGTATACCCATCGCACTCAGTAATTTCAAGCAAAGAGGAGTGAAGCATACCAACCGCATCACCCTCGACATTGCCGTAACGACTGTTGCACGAGGAGCAAATCAGCAGAAGAGCGTACAGACATGCAGGCAGAATATTTATCAGACGGCGGCAGCGGAACATTGCATCATTCATTTTCATTATTTACTATACGCAACTGCTGACGGATACTCTCGGCATGTATAGCCTCGAACACGCTCTTTACAGCTTCCGTGTCAAGCTTTCCGCCGGCGCAATGCCTTGTATAGCGCTCTATTGTTTCGTTATACCTGAAAGGCTGAAAGACTGTAAGCCCCATGTCACGTTTCATGGCTCCTATTTCACGTGATACAGCCATGCGTTTCACAAGAAGCTCCATGAGCCGGTCATCGATTTCGTCGATACGCTTTCGTAGGGAGTGAAACGCAAGCTCGTCACCATTGACAGAGCGACGTACAAGCCTGCCGAGTATAACGGAAAGCTCGTCAGGGGTAACCTGCTGGCGGGCATCGCTCAAAGCGCACACCGGATTGCAATGCGTCTCAATCATAAGACCGTCGAAATTAAGGTCCATAGCCTGTTGCGACAGCGAGAGTACAAGCTCACGCTTGCCGCCGATGTGGCTCGGGTCGCATATCATCGGGATAGAACCGAGACGGCGGCGGAACTCTATCGGCAGTTGCCACTGAGGCGCATTGCGATAGAACCTTTCGGCATATGACGAGAAACCACGGTGAATAGCGCCCAATCTTTTCACGCCGGCATTATAAAGACGTTCCACAGCGCCTATCCACAAGTCCACGTCGGGATTGACAGGATTCTTCACAAGCACGGGGACATCTGTTCCACGCATCGCATCAGCTATTTCCTGAACGGCAAATGGATTCGCCGTAGTACGCGCCCCTATCCACAGAAGGTCGATGCCCGCAGCAAGAGCCTGTTCCACATGCATGGCTGTCGCAACTTCTGTGGCTACAGGCATCGCAAGCTCCTCCTTAACCCTCGCAAGCCATTGGAGGGCAGGCTTGCCTACACCCTCGAAGCAGCCGGGGCGGGTACGAGGCTTCCATACTCCTGCACGGAAGAGCGTCACTCCTTTGCCTGCCAACCGCGAAGCGACAGCCATTACCTGCTCTTCGCTCTCGGCGCTGCACGGACCGGCTATGAGCAACGGCTTGTCGGCATTATCAAAAATATCAATCTTCTCAAATTCCATTGTTCAACAGTCTTGGAAAAATCCTATGGGCATTATCGGATGTCACCTTAGCGACCTCCTCTACGCTGCAGCCATAGAGCGAGGCCATGAATGACGCTATATACGGCACGTATGAGCTCTCGTTGCGTTTGCCGCGGAACGGCACAGGTGCAAGATACGGCGAGTCGGTCTCGAGCAACACCCTTTCAAGAGGGACGTTCTGGAGCGCTTGCGGAAGCTGTGACTTCTTGTATGTAAGCACTCCTCCTATGCCAAGACAGAACCCGTCGAAGGAGAGAAGCTTCTTGGCCTCCTCCTCGTCACCCGAGAAGCAATGAAATACGCCTGTCAGCCCTTTGCTTCTATGGGCATCCATAACCTCATATAGCTCTTTGAAGGCATTGCGTGAGTGTATGGCAAGAGGCAACCCGGTTTCGGCGGCCCACTCCACCTGAATATCGAAGGCGTCGAGCTGTTCGCTCCTCCTTGTGTCGTCCCAATAGAGGTCAATGCCAACCTCGCCTACCGCAATGAAACGGCTGTCGCTCTTTAGCAGAGCATGCATGCGTTCAAGAGTCTCTTTATAGTTCACGGGAAGTTCCGTAGGGTGCAGTCCTATCATTGGATAGCAAATGCCCTTATATGCCTCGCACATTTCAAGGAGCGGCACGAGCGACTCCTCGGTTATCGCAGGCAGGCAGAGCTTCGTAACCCCCGCAGCGACGGCACGCTCTACGACAGAGGCTCTGTCATCATCGAACTGAGGCTCAAAAAGATGGGTATGAGTATCGACAAGCTCAATCACAGTTGTTCTTCTTTTTCTTGCGGTCGGGCCGCTCATAATATATTACGCCGTATTCGGCGCACCTCTTGACACGTTCCTCACCCTGCAGCTTAGAGAACGATTTTTCAATTTCGCCCCATGCCTCGAAAATTATCTCGTCGGCCTCGAAACGCATGTCGGAGATATTACGCAAGGCATCGTTCGTGCGTTTTTGCAGATACTGCTGATTTTCGTACTTCTCTTTGAAAATTTCAAAGACTACGGATACACGTCCCATTGTAGGATTATATATCGGCACACCGCCTTCGCTTTGACGACGGCGTTCGCCCTCCATGACCTTTATGCCCCATTCAAGCACCGAAGCTTCCGAAAAGAGGTTAGGTACCGTGTCCTCGTCTTCGGGAAGGCCATAATAGGGGCGTTTGCTACGTGCTATTTCCCCTCGCATTATTGACATGCTCAGCACCTGAATGAAATGAGATACATACATCCTTGCCTTTTTCAGAGCCGCCTCATATTCAAGATTGCCCCTCTTTGACGCCTGCTCATGAACGCACCTGCGATAGACTGATACCTCACGGGAGAAACGCTCAAGGAAATCTTTGGAGCGATGATACACGTTATGTGACAGCACATTGGTAAATATGCCGTTCACCACGCTATGGTCAACAGCGGCTTTCAGGGCTCTTATACGTGCCTGGTCGGTTTTGGGCAGACGGCGATAGGGCATTCTCTTACAATTTTCGGTTTAGAATAGTATTTGCGAACGCCTTAAGGCTGCTCTTTTTCTCTTCGGGGAGAGATATCCGCTCTATGTATTCGTCACACTTGGCAAATAGCGACTCGATACGCTTTTCGCACACCTCTTTCACTCCGAGACTGTTATAGACGCCTGTGAAATACGAGATTTTCTCCTGTGCATCGAATTCTTTCCTTGCCATCCACTCCTTCATTTCGGCAAGCTGCTCCTTAGAAGCCATGTTAAGAGCCGTAATGAGAAGGAATGTCTTTTTGTTGCAGCAGATATCGCCGCCTATCTTCTTGCCGAAAAGAGCCTCGTCGGCATAAACGTCAAGAAGGTCGTCCTGAAGCTGGAAGGCAAGCCCCATTGTCTCGCCATAAGCATAGAGATTATCGAGGTCGTCTTCTGACGCTCCGGCGAGCATGCCGCCGAGCTTCAGCGATGCAGCGAGCAGCACCGATGTCTTCAGGCGTATCATTTCAATGTACTCCTCTTCGGACACGTTGTCACGGGTCTCGAACTCGATATCGTACTGCTGTCCGTCACCTATCTGCTTTGCCGTTTCGGTAAACAGAGCAAGCATCGAAGGCAGTTTCTCCGCTGGCACGTGCGCAAGGAACTCGTATGCAAGGACAAGCATCGTATCGCCCGACAGGATAGCCGGGACGTCGCCCCATTTAGCGCATACGGTAGGCTTGCCTCGCCTTATGTCGGCACGGTCCATCACATCGTCATGAATAAGAGTGTAGTTATGGTATGTCTCCATAGCCACCGCCGGATAGAGCGCCTCCTCGACAGACTCCTTATACATATTATACGCCAAAAGGAACAGCACCGGGCGTACACGCTTGCCGCTCTGTTCAAGGGTGTATCTTATCGGGGCATACAGTTCTATCGGCTCTCTCTCGAATTCAAGATTGTCAATAAAGGCGTTTACCTTGTCTCTAAGTTCTTCCCAGTTATACATAATTAATATTTATAGGTCAAAAAAAAGAGGCTGCGATGCAGCCTCCTGTTTATGTTTTCGTTCTTACTGCAGACGGAATACAACCGGCAATGTAAAGAACACGCGCACGGGCTTTCCGGCCTGCTTACCGGGTGACCAGTTAGGCATGCCGCTTACCACGCGCACAGCCTCTTTGTCAAGATAGATATCGCCAGAGGTCTTGAGCACCTCTACACCCTGTATTGAGCCGTCGGCATTAACGACGAAGCGGATGAACGCACGACCCTGTGAGTTGTTGTCGCGAGAGATTCTCGGATAGCTGATGTTCTCCTGAAGATATTTCATCAACGCCTTCATACCGCCGGGGAATTCGGGCTGCTGCTCAACCACCTGGAATACAGTCTCCTCAACAGGCTCGTCCTCTACGACGATGTTCGTATTCTCGGCAATTTCGACAACATCGCCCTGCTCCTCGATAGACACGAGGTCGCTCTCCTCGATTTCAGCCTCGTCCTCAACGATTTCAAGAATATCGACGATTTTCTTTGCTTCGGGAGGTGGAGGGACAACCTTTTTCTCGGGAATGGTAAAAGGAACCAAAATGTCAATAGGAACATCAAGAATAGCCTGCTGAGCCTTCTTTTCCTTCTTTTGCTTCTGTTCAAACGTTGTCCACTCAATTACTGCGAACGTTGTTGAGAAGACAATTACACAACCCATTAAAAGCCACAGCATTCTGTGCTGTTCCAAGTTGGCTTTGGCGCTCTTCTTAACCTCAAGTTGAACCTTAGGTGCCGCGCCATCCTTAACCTGCTGTTTTTTCTCTGTACTCATATCGTAATTTTGTATATATTTTCTTTCGGACAAAAATAAACAATATTTTTCAATACACACGATTAAAAGCAATCTTTTTTTAATTTTAAAAAGATTTTCTTGTATCGCGCAACATAAACGGGCCTTTTGCCCGTTATTTGTTATGATTGCGGCAAGGCTGTTTCTTAAATTGGCGATACAATAGCGAAGAAATGAAAAAAATAGCTATCTTCGCAAAGCAATCGGCCGCATACCGTTTGCAAAACTAAAATAAATATTAGGAACGTGAGATTTATAAATATCTTTTTTTCTCTTTTTCTGCTATTGCCTGCAACCATAATGGCGCAGAGCGGAGATTATGCCTTTAATTTCCTGCGGCTGCCCTACTCTTCGCACGCCGCAGCCCTTGGAGGGGACAACATTTCCGTAATTGACGACGACATCTCGCTTGCCATGCATAACCCTGCCCTGTTGGCAAATGTAAGCGACAAGACATTGAATATCACTTACATGTCATACATGCTCGACTGCAATGTCGGCGGCGCGGCATACAGCATGCAGTTCGGCAAGAGGTCTTCGGCAGCCGTTTACGCCCGTTATGTCGATTACGGAAAGTTCGACGGATACACTGACGACAACATTTTCACAGGCACATTTTCGGCAAGAGACATCGACCTCACATTCACGTACAGCTACCTTCTTGGCGAGCGTTGGAGCGGCGGAGTGTCGGGCAAGCTCATTTACTCCAATTACGAGAGCATGCATGCTGTAGGACTTGGTGTTGATTTGGGCATCAACTACTTCAACGACGAAAAAGACTTATCGCTTTCTTTTGTATGCAAGAACCTCGGCGGCCAGGTAAAAGCCTTTGAAGAGAAACACGAGATAATGCCAATGGACTTTCAGATAGGCATGACATATGGTTTCAACCATGCCCCGATACGTCTTTCGGCACTCTTTTACAACCTTCATCGCTGGAGAGCCGACGACTTTTTCAATGCGGACGGCAGCAAGGACAATTTCGGAGAAATGCTGTTGAAGCATTTTATAATAGGAGCGGACATTCTTATCGGCAAGAACTTTTACATGTCATTAGGATACAACTACAGGACAAGCAGAGAGATGTCGGCAAGCGGCAACTTCTTTGACGGCTTCGGCATAGGCGCAGGGCTGAACATACAAAAGATAAAATTCTGCGCATCGTTCAGCAAGATGCACACTACTGCATACTCATTATTGTTCAATCTTGCGTATTCACTTTGAATGTGTTGATTTTTTTGTTACCTTCACAAAAAATATTCCGTAACGGCAATTAAGATGAAAAAGATTATAATAGCGATTGACGGCTTTTCCTCATGCGGAAAAAGCACTATGGCGAAAGCCCTTGCACGCAATATCGGCTATCTCTACTTTGACAGCGGAGCGATGTACCGTGCAGTAGCGCTCTATTGCATGCAGAACGGCATCATAGAAGGAGAAAAGATAGACACATACGCACTACGCTCTAAGATTGAAGACATACATATCACATTCGAGGCCGACCAGGAGACAAAGAATTCGATAACGTTCCTCAACGGCGTGAACGTGGAGCATGAGATACGTTCGCTTGAGGTTTCACGCCTTGTAAGCCAAGTTGCCGCACTCGATTTCGTACGAGAAGCGATGGTTGAGCAGCAACGCCGTATGGGAAAATCAAAAGGCATTGTAATGGACGGACGCGACATCGGTACCACCGTATTCCCCGACGCCGAGATGAAGGTTTTTGTCACAGCTTCGGCCGAAGTGCGCGCCAAGCGCCGTTACGACGAACTGACAGCACGGGGCGACAACGCCGACTACAACGACATTTTAGAAAATGTGCTGCAGCGCGACCACATTGACCAGACACGAGAGGTGAGCCCGCTGAAGAAAGCCGACGATGCGATGCTTCTTGACAACAGCGACCTCACCCGCGAGGAGCAGATGGATTGGCTTATTGAGGAGTTCAACAAAATTACCGCAGAATGCTGAACATAGAGATTGACGAACATTCAGGCTTCTGTTTCGGAGTGACGACAGCCATAAGCAAAGCCGAGGAGGAGCTGCAGAAAGGCGGCACCCTTTATTGTCTTGGCGACATTGTCCACAACAGCATTGAGTGCGACCGCCTCAAAAGATTAGGGCTTGTCACTATCGACCACGCCACGTTCTCGCAGCTTCACAATGCGAAAGTACTGCTCAGGGCCCACGGAGAACCACCAGAGACATACGAGACCGCACGCAAGAACAACCTTGAGCTGATTGACGCCACATGTCCTGTCGTGCTTAAGCTGCAGCAGCGGATAAAGAAGATGTGGCTGGAGACAGAAGGCGAGGAGCGTCAGATAATAATTCACGGACAGGCCGGGCATGCCGAGGTTTTAGGGCTTGTGGGGCAGACTCGCGGAGAGGCCATAGTCATAGAGAACACTTCGCAGCTCGACAAGATTGACAGGAACAAGAACACATACATATACTCGCAGACCACAAAGTCGCTCGAAGGCTACAAGGAGATAGTAGGAGCCATAAAGGAGAATATAAGCAACGGGAGGGAGTGCGAATCGTTCAACACCGTATGCGGACAGGTCGCAAACAGGATGAACGGCATCGGCGAGTTCGCCAAGAGCCACCAGCTGATATTCTTCGTTTGCGGGAAGAAAAGCTCAAACGGCAAGATACTTTTCAATGAGTGCAAAAGAGTGAACGGCAACGCCTACCAGATTGAAGGTCCCGAGGACATTGATTTTGTCTTGACCGAGAATGTTGAAAGCATTGGCATATGCGGAGCGACATCAACTCCGAAGTGGCTCATGGAGAACTGCAGGAAAGCAATAATTAATTACCATAATAAGAAATAAGATGAAAAACAAAATCCGTTGTATTGGAATACTCACCTCCGGAGGTGACGCTCCCGGCATGAACGCAGCCATTCGCGCCGTCACACGCGCATGCATTTACCATGATATTAAGGTAAAGGCAATCTATCGTGGTTATAAAGGACTTATAACCGGTGAAATAAAGGAGTTCAAGACCGAGAACGTAAGTAACATCATCCAGCGTGGCGGCACAATCCTCAAGACCAGCCGCTGCGACGAGTTCAAGACCGAAGAGGGACGCGCAAAGGCTTTCGAGACCTTAGAGAGAGAGGAGATAGACGCTCTTGTAGTAATTGGCGGCGACGGTACAATCACCGGCGCATACAACCTTGCCCGCGAGCATGACATCCCATGCATCGCTCTTCCCGGAACAATCGACAACGACCTTTACGGCACCGACACCACCATCGGCTACGATACTGCGCTGAACACAATCATGGAGTGTGTCGATAAGATACGTGACACGGCATCGTCGCACGAGCGTCTGTTCATTGTAGAGGTTATGGGCCGTGACGCAGGCTTCCTTGCTCTTAACGGAACAATAGCGACAGGCGCCGAGGCGTGCGTGCTTCCCGAAATCGACCCCGAGTTCGAGAGAATAAACCAGTTCATAGCCAATGGACTCCGCCGCACAAAGAGCAGCAGCATCGTGCTGTTCGCCGAAGGACGCGAGAAGGACTACAACATCATGGAGGTTGCCGAAGGCATGCGCCAGCGTTTCCCCGAGCTCGACGTGCGTGTATCAATCCTCGGCTACTTGCAGCGTGGCGGCAGCCCTACCGCCAACGACCGCATCCTCGCCAGCCGCTTGGGCGTAGCTGCAATAGACGCATTGCTCGAAGGACAGCGTAACGTGATGATTGGCTTAAGAAACAACGAGATTGTCTACATACCGTTCACAAAGGCCATCAAGGACGACAAGCCTATCGACAAGGAGACTGTACGCGCCCAGGAGATTCTGGCATCGTAATTGAGCCATTATATATACGAATGAAGGCAATCAGAAATGATTGCCTTCATTCGTATATAAGAGAGTCCATCATAATATCATGCGGTTCCGCAGGCAGCTCGTCAAGTACCTGTTCGGCATAGCAGACGCCTATCTTATGCGCCCTGAAGCCCTCCTGCGACATATATTTGTCGTAATACCCCTTTCCACGCCCCATGCGTACGCCGTTTTTCGTAAAAGCCACTCCCGGCACTGCAATAAGGTCTATTGCCTGAGGCTCGACAGCCATTCCGCCTTGCGGCTCCATGATGCCGAACGAGCCACGTTCCATGCCGCCGCACGCATAAGGGTAGAAATTCATCACGTCGCCCTCGACCCGAGGAAGCACTACCGAGCATCTTTCCGACAACAGCTCTACTAACGGCGAAATCATCGGCTCGTCGGGCAATGGCGAGAAGAGCGCGACCACCCTTGCTCCAGACAGGGAAATATGCCTGCTGACAGCAGAAGCGATGCGTTCCGACGCGCGCCGCTTGCGTTCTGCGGGAATGGCAAGCACGGCAGCCTTTACCGCGCGACGTATCTCTCTCTTGTCCAATTCCGCCATTTCACAAATTGTCGAAATATTGAAGCACTTTGCTTGCTGCAGCGAATGAGGTTGTCTTGCCGGAGAGCAGCAATTGCTCATATTTCCTGAGCAGCTCTTCCATGCCCGGCGCATTATAGAACTGCATCTTCAGCCGTTCCTCTATACTCTCATAGAGCCAATATTTCTGTTGGCTGCAACGTCTTTCTTCAAAAGCACCGTTCTCCTTTACCTTTTTAATATATGAGGCGACCATGTCCCATACCTCTTTTATTCCGAGGTCGAAGAAGCCCGAATATGTAAGTACCGAAGGACGTATCCCGCTCACCGGCATCGGGAACAACTGCAGGGCGTTGCGATAATGCACGGCGGCACGGCGCGCCTCCTCGACATTGTCTCCGTCGGCCTTGTTGATGACTATTCCGTCGGCCATCTCCATTATGCCTCGCTTTATGCCCTGGAGCTCATCGCCTGCGCCGGCTATCTGTATCAACAGGAAGAAATCGACCATTGAGTAGACAGCAGTCTCGCTCTGCCCCACTCCTACCGTTTCGACAAATACCGTGTCATACCCCGCCGCCTCGCAAAGTATTATGGTTTCACGTGTCTTGCGGGCCACGCCGCCAAGAGAGCCCGAGGATGCGCTGGGGCGGATAAAAGCCCGGGGGTGCGCCGACAGACGCTCCATTCTTGTCTTGTCGCCCAGGATGCTTCCTTTGCTGCGTTCGCTGCTCGGGTCTACGGCAAGCACGGCGAGCTTGCCTGTTCCCTGCGACAGCACATGCATGCCGAAAGCGTCGATAGAGGTACTCTTTCCGGCTCCGGGGACTCCCGTTATGCCCACACGCACCGAATTGCCCGAGTAAGGCAAGCAACGCTCGATGACCTCTTGCGCTATGGCCTGATGCTCGGGCAGCACGCTCTCGACAAGCGTAACGGCACGGCTAAGCGTCGTGACATCGCCCTGCAATATGCCATTGACATAATCATCGACTGATAATTTTGCCGCACGTTTGGCACGCATCTGCGCCAGATAGGGATTGACCGGTCCAAGAGTCTCAACGCCCTCGTTCACCTTCAATCCTTTATATGCCTTGTCATTTTCGGGATGTTCCATAACATATTGACTTTAAGTGCGAAGATACTAAGAAACGAGTAATTTCTTCAAGCGTAATATATTTTTTTATAATTTTCATTGTATTTAAATTTTATTAGTATCTTTGCAAGGAAATAAATTGTTTAATTCTAATTCAGAAAATTATGAAAAACATTATGAAAAAGTTTTTGCTTGTAATTGCAGTATCTTTGCTTACAACAGGAGCGTTCGCTCAGAACTGGAAGGCCGGTCTTCGTTTGGGTTCTTCTGTTCAGGCTGTTGCGATGTACGATTATAGCGACAAGTGCTATGCTGAAGGCCGTGCAGGTTTGGGCTATATCAACGGCTTGACAGCAGACATCACATTGCTCAACAACTGGAAGATTGCCGAGATGAACTGGACTCCTAAGGCCGGTATCTGGAACTTCGACGCCGGTGTCGGCGTTAATGCAGGCTTCGGTCCTTCTTGGATTTATGCAGGTGTTGCAGGTATGGCTCGCCTCAGCTTCACATTCGCTAAGGCTCCCGTAACTCTCGGTATCGACTGGACACCAAGCCTTGGCCCTGAGATTGTTGGAAACACTGTACGCTTTGGCTTCATCGGTTTCTACAACGGTGGCCTCACAGTTACCTATAACTTCTAATTAAGTAATAAGGTCTTTAGATATAATTGGTCTGCTCGCACGGGCGGACCAATTATTTTTTTGCATGAATAAGAAGCTGTTTAAATTTCTTTCGAAAAAAATAATTACATTGTCCGCGAGTTGTGCTTGCCTTTTTATGCTCTTTTTTGTCTGTTTTCCCCTTTTTTGCAGGTACATAGCCCGCTATGCGCCTTTGAAAAATGAAAAAACATCCTAAAAAAGACCTATAAAAAAATCAAGGACATAAATTTAAACAGTTTCTAATAAATTTTCAGAAAACTTTTGCTGCAACAAAGCATTTCATTAACTTTGCGGCAGATTTCAAAAACGGGGTGCCTTAATACATGGGCTGAGATCATACCCAAGAACCTGATCCGGGTAATGCCGGCGTAGGAAGAGCCAACCGCAATAGCGATTGCGGCGGCAATGCAGGAAAATCCCCATTTTCTGTTTAACGACAGAGCATGGAGGATTATTTTTTTCATGCTCTACAAATTTGGAATTATGAAAAAAAGAGCATTGCTTGGCTGCATCGTATTGTCAGCCGCAGCATCTGTGCTTAATGCACAGGAAACCGAGAGCGACAGCATGCAAGTGAACTTGCAAGAGGTTGAAATTATGTCAATAAGGGCAACGGAGGCAACGCCGATAGCCCACACGAACATTGACAGGAAAAGCTTGGAAAAGCTTAACACAGGCGTTGATTTTCCCTACCTTGTCAGCATGACGCCGAGCGCGGTAGCTACAAGTGACGCAGGAGCCGGCATCGGCTACACGAGCCTTAGGATACGAGGCACTGACGGAACAAGAATCAATGTCACGGCAAACGGTATTCCGGTAAACGACTCCGAGAGCCACAATGTCTTCTGGGTAAACCTGCCCGACCTGGCTTTATCGGTCAAGGACATTCAGATACAGCGAGGAGCCGGAACATCGACAAACGGAGCCGGAGCATTCGGCGCAAGCATAAACATAAGCACGAGCAACCCGGGCATACAGCCGTACGCAAGTTTCAGCGGATCGTTCGGCTCGTTCATGACGCACAAGGAGAGCGTCAGCGCGGGAACGGGAATGATTGCGGACCGCTGGGCGCTTGACCTGCGACTCTCTAACATCGGCAGCGACGGATACATCGAACGTGCAAAGACGGGACTGAGGTCATGCTACATGCAAGGGAGCTACTATGGCGACAAGGCGTCGGTCAAGCTCATCGCATTCTCGGGCAACGAAGAGACATACCACGCATGGAACTATGCGAGCAAGGAGGAGATGGAGACGTACGGACGCCGTTACAACAGCTGCGGATACATATTCACCGACAGCGACGGCAAGCAGCATTTCTACGAGGACCAGACCGACAACTACACTCAGCATAACCTGCAGCTGCTTACCGACTACCATTTCACCAATGCCTTGAGCATGAACATAAGCCTGCACTACACAAAAGGCGACGGCTATTACCAGGAATACAAGACCGGACGCAAGTTCAAGGAGTATGCCCTGCAGCCATACATCATGGACGGCGCAGAGGTGAAAAAGAGCGACCTTGTACGCAAAAAAGCCATGGACAACCATTTCGGAGGCGGAATATTCTCGCTGTCATACCGCAACAGCAAGGTCAATGCGGCGATAGGCGGAGGAGCCAACAGATACTTCGGCAAGCACTTCGGCAACGTGCTGTGGGTAAAGAACTACATAGGTGATATCGCCCCTGACCACGAATACTACCGCAACAATGGCGGCAAGACCGATGTGAACGTTTACATGAAAGCGGAATACCGCCCTTTAAGCAGCCTCAACATATACGCCGACATGCAGTACCGCCACATCGACTATACAATAAACGGATACAATGACAAGTGGAACGATGCGACCGGCGCTCTGCAGCTGCTGGATATTGACGAGAGATTCGATTTCTTCAACCCAAAAGGCGGCATATCGTGGCAGATTGACAGCCATAGCCGCATTTACGGCTCGGTAAGCGTAGCTCACAAGGAGCCTACCCGCAACAACTACACCGACGGCAAGCTGCACGAACATCCGAAGGCCGAGCGTCTTATCGACTATGAGCTGGGATATACCTTCGGCAGCAGATATGTCCGTGCCGGGGCGAACCTATACTTCATGGACTACAAGGACCAGCTTGTGCTTACAGGAGAGCTGAACGAGATTGGCGAGCCGCTCGCCACGAACATTCCCGACAGCTACCGTGCGGGAATAGAGCTTATGGCAGGCCTCTCGCTGCCGTTCGGCCTTTCATGGGACATCAACGCCACGTTCAGCCGCAACAGGATAAAGAACTTCACCGAAGTGCTGTACGACGACGACACATACGAGCGTTGGGAAATAACGCACAAGGACACCCCGATAGCATTCTCGCCGTCGATAATCGCCAACAGCAACCTGAGCTATGCTTGGCGCGGGCTGGAAGCTTCGCTGCAGTCGCAATATGTAAGCAGCCAGTACATGAGCAACACCGGAGAGAAAGAGCATATTCTCGATGCATATTTTGTAAACAACCTGAGAATAAGCTACACCTTCAAGCTGCCGGGCGTAAAGAGCATCGCTGCCGGAGTGACAATATACAACCTCTTTAACGAAGAGTACGAGAACAACGGATACGCCGGCAGCGGGTATTACACCGATGCGGACGGCGTAAGACAGAAATACAACTATGCCGGCTATGCGGCGCAGGCCGGTATTAACGCCCTCGGGCACATTACAATAAACCTTTAACAATGGGACAGTACATTGAAATTTTAGGAACAATTGTCGGGCTCGCCTATCTGTGGCTTGAGTACAAGGCAAGCATATACCTGTGGATTGCGGGAATAATAATGCCTGCGATATACCTTTTCGTCTATTACGACGCCGGGCTGTACGCCGACTTCGGCATAAACATTTACTACCTCGCTATTGCCTTGTATGGCTGGGTGGCATGGAAGACGGGGTTCAGCATCACAGGCAAGCAAAGCGAGAAAAAAGAGCTGCCCATCACGCACATGCCCAAGAGCGCTGTATTCAAGGCCGTCGTGGCGTACATTGCAGCGCAGCTGCTTATCGCATGGATTCTTATCGAGTATACCGACAGCACCGTTCCCTGGGCCGACTCTTTCACTACAGCCCTGAGCATTGTGGGAATGTGGATGCTCGCCCGGAAATACTTGGAGCAATGGTGGGTATGGTGCGTCGTGGACATTGCAAGTTGCGGCCTGTATATATACAAAGGATTGAATTTTACGGCTGCATTGTATATGCTTTACGCAATTATTGCTATATTTGGATATTTCAAATGGAAAAGAATAATGAACAGCCATGAGCAATGACAGTTTTTTTGACGCCGTAGTCGTAGCAGGCGGGGAGTACCCTGCTGCCGAGCAGCCTCTTGCCGTATTAGCGTATGCTCAATACGTCGTATGCTGCGACGGGGCCGCCGACAGATATATCTCAAGAGGCAGGATACCCGACGCCATTGTAGGCGACGGCGATTCGATAAGCGAGTACAACCGAGCGAAATATGCAGGCATACTGCATTGCGTTGCCGAGCAGGAGACCAACGACCAGACTAAGGCAGTCCGCTTCCTCATGGAAAGAGGAAAAAAGAGAATTGCGATTGTAGGCGCCACAGGCAAGCGCGAGGACCATACCATCGGCAATATAAGCCTGCTCGTGGAGTACATGCGTGCAGGAGCAGAAGCCCGTTCGTACACCAATCACGGAGTCTTCATCCCGTGCAGCGGCACTACAACGCACAGATGCCGCAAAGGGCAGCAGATATCCATATTCAGCATAACGGCAAAAGGAGTGAGGAGCGAAGGACTGTTGTACCCTATATACGATTTCACGAACTGGTGGCAGGGAACTCTCAACGAGACTACCGGCGAAGAATTTACAATAGAAGCAGAGGGAGAATACATTCTGTTCATCAATTACTGAGAAAATCATATAAATGTCATGAGGGGCATCCATGTGAGCGGGGTAACGGGTTCAAGCCGTTGCTCCGCTCTGCTTATGATTGAACGGCCGCAGGCAAAATAAAAGCGGCAATAAAGCTTTTTGAACATTAAATTGTAGAAAAGTTTTATAATGTAGATAATATGACACAATATATTCGCCATGCTCAAAAATGATAAATTTGTTATAAAAAGCAAAAATTTACATTATCAAAAACTGCAAGAAGATAACTATCTGCATAGAATTACAACATGATACTATAAACGGGCAAGATGTGTCAAATTTATCAAAATCATAATTTAACGTGAGTTCGATATAAGAATTTTAATTTGTATTAAATTTAACTCTTTGAAAATTAGGAGAATAGCGATAATTGTTGTAACTTTAGGTTGCAATCAAAAATAATACAACACCTTACCGCTATGTTCTCCGAGGATAAAGTTACTGAAATTTTCTGTTTGGCAGATGAGTTCTGCAAGTT
>JAFTRV010000073.1 GCA_017462065.1 Bacteroidaceae bacterium | reverse complement strand
ATCTTGCCGATTACTTGTGCGAAAAGTGTTATATTTGCCATAAGGAAGTAGTTGAGTGGGGACTCTCTACTAAGGTAGCTATTTTTACCTTAGTGCTACTTCCTTTTTTTGTTTTTATGAAATTTATTTAGGACAATATTGATTCACCTTTCAAAAAAATATTATAATTCTTTTACATCTGTCTACTTTTTTTTACCTTTGCAAGTTGTCTTCCCAAAGGGAAGAGCATAAGAGAAGCACAATTCACGAACGACAGGCTCAAGAGACTATAAATTAAGTTTTTAAAATAGATATGAGTAAGTTTTTAAAAATCGTTGCACTGTTTGCGCTATGCTTGGGCACGGTAAGCATTACCGAGACACAGGCCCAGGAGACAGCAACAGAGAGCAACAAATTTGTCAGCAAGCTGGACAACGGCATGGTACGACAATTGCCCGCACGCAATCAGTTCCCTACCGACACGTTGTTGCAGAAAGAGGCTGACAAGGCAAGCAACATCATCATTCTAAGTGATGACAGCAATGAGTCGTACACTTTCTCTGAGGGACAGCTCGGCGAGGACGAGGACTTCACAGGAACAACCGCTATGGTTTCGTCAAACGACGACTACTTCCTTTCAGAGGTAGGCTACCTGTTCAGCCCCATGCGCTTCCGCATCAGAGCCTACAACTCACAGTACAACAACGTGTATGCGAACGGAGTTATGCTGAACGACGCCGAGAGAGGCCAGTTCAGCTATGGCATGATAGGCGGCTTGAACGACGCTACCCGTAACAAAGAGGGCTCGGTTTACCTTGAGCACAACACTTACGGCTTCAGCAGCATCGGCGGCGCGAGCAACATAAACATGCGTGCCAGCCAGTATGCGGCAGGCCACAAGGCTTCGCTCGTAGGCTGTAACCGCAACTACCTTGCCCGTGCCATGTATACAGGCTCAACAGGCCTCATGAAGAACGGCTGGGCGTTCACAGGCTCTGCGTCGTACCGTTGGGCGAACGAGGGTGTCATCGAAGGTACATTCTACAACTCTTTCGGCTACTTCCTTGCCGCAGAGAAGAAGATAAACGACCGGCACAGCGTCTCTATCGCCACATGGGGCTCGCCCACAGAGCGTGCCCAGCAGGCCGCTGCGACAGAGGAGGCCTATTGGCTCGCAGGCTCGCACTACTACAACAGCCACTGGGGCTACCAGGGCGGCAAGAAGCGTAACGCACGTGTGGTAAACTCATACGAGCCGGCAATCATCGCCACATGGGACTACCAGATAAACGACAAGATGAAGCTGACGACATCGTTGTTCGGCAAATACTCAATGTATAGCACTTCGGCCCTGGGCTGGAACGGCAACGCAGCCGACCCCCGTCCGAACTATTACCAGAACTTGCCGAGCGCTGCGTATGACGTGTGGGACCTCACATACACTCCTACCGAGGACGAATATGCCGACTACATGACACGCTACGAGTACTGGACATCGAGCAAGGCTAACCGCCAGCTCAACTGGGACTACATGTATTTCGCCAACCAGCAGGCCAACGCAGGCGGCGGCGAGTGTCTCTACTATGTAGAGAGACGTCACAACGACCAGCTCACTCTAAACTTAGGCTCTACCCTTAACATCGACTTCGACCAGTACAACAAAGGTACAGTAGGCATCAACTTAGGAACCACTAAGGGCATGCACTACAAGACTATGAGCGACCTTTTGGGCGCCAACAAATATACCGACATCGACAAGTTCTCTGTAGGCGACTTCGGAATGAACAGCGACTACATACAGAACGACGTGGACAACCCTAACCGCCAGATTAACGTAGGCGACGTGTTCGGATACGACTACGATATATACGTGAACAAGGCGAACATTTTCTACCAGCACCGGTTCAGCAAGGGCATATTCAACCTCTTCTGGGGAGCGAATGTGGAAGGCACTACAATGGAACGCTACGGAAACATGCGTAACGGACGTGCCATGGAGTACTCTAAGGGCAGCAGCGGCACAGCCGGATTCCTGGGCGCAGGAACAAGAATGGGCATCGTGATGCCGTTCAACGCATACAACACCGTTACGTTCGGCTGGGGATACGAGAACCGTGCGCCTATCGCATACAACTCATTCATCGCTCCCCGTATGCGCAACGACTTCGTTCAGGGACTCACCAATGAGAACATCCTGAACGCCGAGGCGTCATACAAGTTCTCTTACGGCCCAGTAACAGCCAAAGCGACCGGATACTGCACTCTCCTTTCGGACCTTGTAGAGCAGAACGCTTTCTACAACGACCAGCAGTCACAGTTCACATACCTCACAATGACAGGCGTGGACAAGGTACATTACGGACTCGAGGCGGCAGTCGTTTACAACATAACGTCATCGCTTTCGATAAACGCCATTGCATCGGTAGGTGACGCCGAATACTGGGGCAACGCCGACGGCTTCCTTATCAGCGAGAACGAGAAGGTTGTCATGGAAGACAAGGTTTACGTGGACGGCGTGAAGGTGGACGGAACACCGCTCACAGCATTGAGCTTAGGTGTCGATTACAACATCAAGGGCTGGTACTTGAGCGCCAACGTGAACTACTACGACAGGATATACATCGACGCATCAAGCTACGCACGCCTTGCAAGCGTTGTGGGCGAGCCCGTCATCGACGCTACGACAGGCGAGGAGAGACTCGACATCCCTGCACAGTACAAGGGCAAGGGCGGCTTTATGGTCGATGCCTCAATAGGCAAGAGCATAAGCCTGAGACGCGGCAAGAAGTTGAACATCAACCTTAGCCTTAACAACATTCTCAACAACCAGAATATGATTACGGGCGGTTATGAGCAGAACCGTGACGACAGCTATCAGGACGGCAGCGAGCGTACATACAAATTCTCGAAGAACCCGTTCTTGTACTATGCCAACGCATTCAACGCATACCTGAATGTCGGTTTCCGTTTCTGATAAGCAAAGAGAACATATAAAAGGAATAATATATGAAAACATTAAGATATCTATCAATCGTTGCCGTATCGCTCTTTGCAATGACATCTTGCATGAACGATTTTGACGCTCCCGACTTGACAACACCGCCGTACGGCAACAATAATATTGGCGAGGCCAACATTACTATAGAGGCTTTGAAAGAGAAGTTCGCTTCGACTATTTCATCGAACAGTTCAAAGCAGGTGACCGAAGATTTGATTATCGAAGGCGTTGTAGTGGCTAACGACGCTACCGGAAACGTATACAAGCAGTTTGTCATCAACGACAAGACCGGCGCGATAATCATTGGCGTGAACGACGTAGGCCTCTATGCCACAATGACCATCGGCCAGAGAGTACGCATAGACTGCAAAGGCCTCTATGTAGGCGGCTACGGAAAGATGGCGCAGGTAGGAGGGCTCTACAACGGAAGCATCGGCCGCATGAACAAGAGCGTTTTCCCTGAGCATGTACGCATTGTGGGCCGGCCCGACAAGACACAGGAGGAGATGACCCCGCTTGTTATCGGAGAGGACTACTTCACCGATGAGAACAAAGATAAGCTTGCGAAGTTCGTACGCCTCGAGAATGTAGCCATCATTGGCGCCGACGGCACAGAGAAGTGGGCTCCCGAGGAGCTTGCCAACAGCAGCAACGTCGTTGAGCGCACAGTAAAAGTAGGCAAAACGGATATCATTCTTCGCATGAGCACGTATGCCGACTTCGCAAACGACGTGATGCCTGCAGGACAACTTAACATGAACGGAGTTCTGACACGCTTCAACAACTTTTGGCAGTTCATGATAAGCTCAACAGACGATATTGAACAAATTTCGGAATAATAAGAATAAATAAAATAAAAGCACTATGAAAATCAAGAATCTATTTTTAGCGGTTCTGGCGTTGCTTGCGTTCAATGCGTGTACATACGTTCCCGAGCCCCCGTACAAGTTCCCCACAAACGGCGGCACCGGCGGTACAGAGACCGAAGAGGGTGTTTATATCAGCGAGACCTTCGCAACAGGCTTCGGTGTTTTCTCTCCGGTGGAGACAGTCGGCGACACACCCTGGATCATCGACTACAAGACTGCGAAAGCGACAAGCTATATCGACGGCACGAACAAAGAGGCTACAAGCTGGCTTATTTCCGACCCTGTTGATTTCAAAGATGAGACAGAGGCGTTCGTAACATTCGACTACATCATCCGCTATGCCGAGAGCGGCAAGGTCGCAGCCAACCATCAGCTGCTCGTAAGCTCTAACTACAGCGGCGATGCGGCGGCAGCCACATGGACCGACATACCTTATGGCGCTAAAGAGGGTGCCGACTGGGTAACATTCGCAAAGGCTAACGTTGCGGTGCCCGCAGAGTTCATGGGCAAGAGCGGCGTTGTGTTCGCCCTCCGTTACACAGCCAAGTCAAAGGCAGGAACATGGGAAGTAAAGAACTTCAAGGTTAAGCACGGCAAGCCCGAGGAAGGCGAGGAAGAGAAGCCCGAAGAAGCTGTTGAGTACACGGTATCAGAGGCTCTTGCGGCATTCACAGGCGCAGCCAAGCCGGCTATTGTAAAAGGTTATATAGTAGGTACTATCAATGGCCAAGTTTACGAAGAGGGTTGCATTTTCAGTGGAACTGCAACTGCTGCAACCAACTTGCTTATCGCTGACGCTCCCGAAGAGACAGACCACAGCAAGTGTATGCCTGTTCAGTTGCCGAGCGGCGCTGTACGCAGTGCATTGAACCTTGTAGATAACCCGGGCAACTACAAGAAGCTGGTAACCCTTACCGGCAGCCTTGAGAAATACTTTGGCGTAGCGGGTCTGAAGACTGTTTCTAAGTATGTAATTGACGGCGTTACTCCCGAGCAGCCTGAACAGCCCGAGACCCCTGAGGTT
>JAFTRV010000072.1 GCA_017462065.1 Bacteroidaceae bacterium | reverse complement strand
CAAAAGGCTGCCGTGACTAATTTTTCCGTGTGACGGGCGTTTTTTGATTACTTTTTCACGAGAGAAAAAGTAATGAGAGAAAGAACTGCTTATTGCAACAACCGGCAGCTTAAGGTTGAGGACTGCGATAGAATATAAGACGAGCGACAGCGAGGTTTTTGTTTTAACCAAAAAGTTGCTTAGCCCCCTAGACTTTGCAGGTGAGCCGAAAAAACGCCTGTAGAAGCCTTCTTTAACACCTTTTAAATTAATTGTTTACCTCAAAAAAGGAATTTTATGAAAAATAAAGTGAAAAATCCCTTTGAAAATATTATTTTTGCATAGTTTTTCGAGAAAAAGTATGCGTCTCTTGCCAAGAGACGCAACAAAAAACAAATACTTCAATGGCGGAGAGAGTTGCAAAACCCTCTCCGCCATTGAAGTATTTTCAGTGCCTTTGCTGCAATTCGCCCAAAAAGCGGCTATACCTTATTATATATATTATAACGGAACTGCAAAAGGGCCGTCATTGTCAAAGGACAAAAAGGAGATGCACTGCCTACGGCGAAACTGCTTCCGTTCGCTGAGTGCGTAAATGAATTTACGCCCGCTTACTTACTCGCTGTTTTGACTTCGGCGAAACTGCTTCCGTTCGCTGAGTGCGTAAATGAATTTACGCCCGCTTACTTACTCGCAGTTTTCACGTTCGCTCCAATCAGGATGACAAAACCCTCAACTCTAAACTCTAAACTCTCAACTTTGCTCGTTAATCGTTAATCGTTACACGTTAAACGTTACAAATCACTTCTTTCTCTTGATTGTCGCCGATACCTCTGCGGCACGCTGCAGGGCAAGGTGTATATTGCCGCAAACGTTCTCTTTGCCCACCATATCCACTATGCCGGCTTTGAGCAGCGATTTCTCGACATTGTCGTGAACGCCCGAAAGGATAATCGTTCTGCCCTCTTTATGCGACGCATTGATGAATATTTCGAGGTTATGCAGGCCTGTCGCATCGACGAATGTAACCTTTCTCATACGCAGCACACGTATAGGCATTGCGTCGGTGTCGCGTGTAAGCTCGTCGAACTTGTTTGCGATGCCGAAGAAGAAGGGGCCCTCAATCTCAAACACCTCGGTATGAGCAGGGATAGAGAGCCTCTCGTCTTTCTCGCCGTCGTTATGCACCTCCATCTCGTTGCGTATGACAGAGATATGAGCGCTCTCCATAGCACGTTTCATGAACAGCACGACAGCCATGACAAGGCCCACCTCGATAGCAAGGGTAAGGTCGAAGAAGACTGTCAGCAGCAAGGTCACAAAAAGCACGCTCGTGCCCGACATGCTGCTCTTGCACATTGAGACGATTGTTCTCCAGCCGCTCATGTTATACGAAACCATTACAAGCACGCCGGCAAGGCACGGCATAGGTATGTATTCCACCAAGTCGCCGAGGAAGAGCAGCACGAGCAGCAGCACGAATGTATGCACGATACCGGCCACCGGAGTGCGTCCGCCATTGTTGATGTTCGCCATTGTACGGGCTATGGCTCCTGTCGCAGGTATGCCGCCGAAGAAAGGAACGACGATATTGGCGATGCCCTGGCCCACAAGCTCGGTGTTAGAGTTATGACGGTCGCCGATGACGCCGTCGGAAACCATTGCCGACAGCAACGACTCGATAGCGCCGAGCATGGCTATAGTGAACGCCACCGGAGCGAGGCTCTGCAGCGTGGCGAAGAACGTCGCGCCCTCGGGGAGCGAAGGAACGACAAGCGACGGCAGGCCCGAAGGCAGCGTATAAAGGTCGCCGATAGTCTTTATCGATGTTATGCCGGCATACTCACGCAAAAGCAAGGCTATAACCGTCATCACCACGATAGCGAGCAGAGAGCCCGGTATCTTCTTCGAGAACTTGGGAGTAACAGCGATAAGCACTACGCTGAGGACGCCCATCAGAGTGCTCCAGATGTCGATATTGCCGATATTGCTGAAGTAGCACACCCACTTGTCGATGAAGTTGGCGGGCACGTTCTCTATTCCCATGCCGAAGAGGTCGTTCATCTGCGTAGAGAAGATTGTTATCGCTATACCGCCCGTAAAGCCTATTATTATAGGATAGGGCATGAACTTTATTATTGTTCCGAGACGGCAGAGACCCATCACCACAAGCATGACGCCCGCCATTATGGTAGCTATCGCCAGGCCTCCGAGGCCATATTCCTGTATTACGCCGTAGATGATGATGATGAAAGCTCCTGTAGGGCCGCCTATCTGCACTTTAGAGCCTCCGAAGATTGATATGAGCAAGCCTGCTATGACAGCCGTCATAAGACCCTCGGCCGGGCCCACGCCGCTTGCGATACCGAAGGCGATAGCCAACGGGATAGCTACTATGCCCACGATGACGCCGGCCATGATGTCGGCTGTAAGCTTCTCACGAGAATAGTTCCTGAAGACATCGAAGAACTTAGGATGAAAATCGATCAGATTCTTTGCTTTCATAGAAATATGTGTTTTTGCAATAGTATTTACGAAACTTTTTTGCGTCGCATAAAATAGCAAAACAGGTATCTTATGCACAAAATTATAGCGATTGTCAGCATCTGCCTGGCATTCTATTAGCGTTTTTCATTTATCGGGTGCAAAGTTACAAAAAACGCCGAAAAAAAATGAATAACGATTGAGTTTATATTTACATAAAAGCCCAATCGCTAAACACTAATCGTTAATCTGTTGCTTTTCGAGATGCACGCTTCACTACGTTCCGCTCAAGCATGACGATAACGAGTAACGGCCGTAGACTAAGGCGACTTAGGGGAAACGGGAAACCGAAAATAACGCATTCTATTCCCTTAGACTTTACTGTGGGATAAGGGCTACTAAGGGGGCTAAAGGCAACTAAGGGAGCTAAGGGTGACTAAGGGAGATAAACTCTCAACTTTAATCGTTCATCGTTAAACGTTCATCGTTAATCGTTCAACGTTACACGTTAAACGTTAATCTGTTGGCGATAGCGAATGCCGCCAACATTCTCTAAACCCTAAACCCTAAACTCTAAACTTTAATCGTTCATCGTTAAACGTTCATCGTTACACGTTAATCGTTAATCGTTAAATTAATCGTTATTCAAAATCTGCTCTGCGGCTCTCTTGGTATCGACCTTTGTGATGACACGCTCCACCACCCCGTTGCCGTCAATGACAAACGTAGAGCGGATTATTCCCATATACAGCCTGCCCGCCATCTTCTTCTCGCCCCAAGCGCCGAAAGCCATTATTGTCTCCTTGCCGGTGTCGGCGACAAGAGGGAAGTTCAGCCGTTGCTTCTCCTTAAAACGGCTGTGCGACACGGCGCTGTCAGCACTTACGCCCACCACCGCATAGCCGGCAGCCCTCAAGCCGTCCATGTTGTCACGCATGGAGCATGCCTCGGCCGTACAGCCCGGAGTGCTGTCCTTAGGGTAAAAATAGACCACCAGCTTTCTGCCGGCATAATCACTCACTCTAACCTCATTGCCTGCCTCGTCAAGCCCCAAGAGGTCGGGGGCCTTATCACCAACTTGCAACATAATTTGTCCGATTTTCGATTAATATTGGCTAAATTAATAAAAATGCGGCAATACTCACGCATCGACAATCTATTTATCTTGAAAATGCCCTATTTCGACCCCATGCCTCAGCCGTTCGCCCTTTCTCTCGTCGAGCATGTAGTACATGAAGCCATTGCCCTTAGGCACCATCGCTATGCAGCCCTCCTCAATGAGTTCGGCGATGACGTCGTCGAGCCCCTCGTACGATTCGGAGTTAAGCGCCGTGTGACCGCTCTTCCTGTTCAGGGCGAACGCCGTCGCTATCTCCACAGGATAGGCATTGTGGCAATGCGATATGAACCTCTTCACGTTTTCGGCAGTAAAATTCTCCCTGCCGTCCTTCAGCGGCTTGACATTATTGAATGACAGCTGGTCTATCATGTGCCTGAGAACATCGTATGACGAAAAGCCTCGCGCCATCATCTCTTCGTCATGGTAGCTGAGCAGATAGGTTGGCAGCGACCGCACGTCGTACTCCTTGCACATGGCCTTGCCCGTCTTGTATATATCCCTTATGCGGGCATCGTTGTATATCTTACGGAACTTAGCAGGGTCAAAGCCCACCGTAGCCGACAAATCGACGATGTTCGCTTCATCGTTCGTCACTACCGCATCGACAGCCGTAGCCTCTTGCATGCGACGCAAGAAATGGAGATGCGCATCGTGAGGCACTTCGCCACGATGCTCCACCACATACACCGAGGCGGCAATGAAAGCGTAGTTCTGCGGCAAGGTAGAGCGACGTTCCTCGCTGAAAAGGCGAAAGCCCGACTCGCACACAGGCATGCCATGTACCGACGAGGCTTCGAGCCAGTTCTCGTGTATCTTTCTGTTGGATAGCGGTATGTCGCCTCCTACCGCCAGACGGCGGTTGTTGAAGGTGGCTATATCCTCTATGAGACCTCCCATGACATATTCAAACTCAAGCTGCTCGCCATAATTGTAGCGGAGAGCTCTTATTACTGGCACACTGCCCCAGCACCAAGTGCATACAGGGTCGGCAAAAACGATAATCTTCATTCTGTTCATACTCTTTTTTATTTAGTAAACAAACAGAGGAAGATTTGGTTGCATGCCAACAAACAAAGAGGGTGACCCAAAAGTCACCCTCTTGTATAAATCATATTCTATCAGTCCCTGAGCCTGAAGCCAAGCGCCTTGGCCACAATCTTCGCCTCTTGGCGGCCTATAAGAACAAACGTCACGCCATTGAGCGCAAGCGCTATGAGCGGCATGAACATAGGCCAGAGCATTTCGGCGGCAGCGCCGTCGGTCAATAGCAGCAGATACACCAGCAGAAGAATGTAATAGCCGGCAAGCAAGAGCATCGACAGTATGGCGCATCGTTTCTGCAGCACGAAGTTGCTATACAATGATATAAGGATTGCGAAAGCATTGACAGCCACAGCTGCTATAAGCACTATTCCGAGCGCAATTACAGCATGCGAGAGAGCGCCGTCGGCAGACGTATAGCCAAAATTGTCCATGACGGCAGTAGCGCCATCAGGCTCTATCAGGTTTATCACCGGGCTTGCGAGAGCCGCGACAATAAACGCTATCGACGCCACGTAGAGCAGCTGATATAAACGGAACTTCATACTATAGACGCCGTTCTTTTAAGCCTCTTCGTCCTCGGCCTCCTTAGACGGGTCACGGAAGTAGATTTTGTCATCGAGGAACTCCTGAGCCGCAATGAGCGTAGGCTTGGGAAGTCTCTCGTAGTAACGTGAAATCTCTATCTGCTCATGATTCTCGAACTGCTCCTCAAGGTTGTCTGTTGATGAAGAGAACTCATTGAGCTTCTTGAGCAGCTCCTCTTTCATCTCAGCCGCAATCTGGTTAGAACGCTTGCCGATGATAGCAACCGACTCATAAACATTACCTGTCTCATTTACAAAGTCTGCCATGTTGCGTGTGACAGTGTTTGTTGGAGCATTTGTCTTCTTGTAATCCATTTTATTTCAATATTTAGTTTTAATCTTTTGCAAATTCTGTCGCCTCCTTGTAGTAGCGGTCGGCCTCTTTCATGTGCTTGCTTCCCGGGAACTCGGTCTTGAAAGCGTAATATTCGTCTATCGTGGCACGATAACGCTCCATTTTTTTCTCCTCGACGCTATGGAACGCCATTTTGTACCTCGCACGCAGGATAAGCATCGACAGCTCCTCGCGGAACGAGGTGTAAGGATAGTCGTTCAGCACGTTCTGAGCCGTGATGATGCATGCCTGATAGTTGTTGCCCATGTATGCCATGTAGTCGCCGAGCTCATAGTAGAGCTTTGCCGACAGGAACTCCTTTTCGACAAGCAGGTCGTGCATTCTGAGAATCATCTTTTGAGCTTCGGGACGATGCTCGCTGTAAGGATAATACTCCATAAATAGCTGCAGCTCGCTGATAGCCTGATAGGTGTTCGACTGGTCGAGCTCGGGCTCCGTTATTCCCTCGAAGAGCGACTTGCCCGAATAGAATCGTGAATATTCGGCGAACTCGCCACGGGGATAGTTGGAGTAGTAGACTTTAAAGTACTGCGAAGCCGTCTCGTAGTCCTTTGAGTTGTAATAGCAGCGTGCAAGCATAATCAAGGACTCTTCGGCCTTGTCGCCGCCCTTGAGCATTGTCACCATTGACTCAAGCAGCTGAGCCGCCTTTGAATAGTTGCCCTCGAGATAATAGGCCTTTGCCGTCTCATATTTATAATCAATGTCGTTAGACTTATACACCTTGTTGAACGTGTCGCAAGATGTAAAAGCCATGACGCTGACTAAAAGTATGTATGCTATTCTTTTCATCTCAAATTATAAAACGCTTGGTCTGCGAGCTGATACATGAAGCTTGCTTCAATGTTTCAATGCGAGTGCAGCCTATTTTCGCAATATTTTGCAAAGATAGTGCATTTCAACCAAAAATACAACCAACAAAGAACGATAATTATATTATATTAAGCAATATTGTCCTAAATAAATTTCATAAAAACAAAAAAAGGAAGTAGCACTAAGGTAAAAATAGCTACCTTAGTAGAGAGTCCCCACTCAACTACTTCCTTATGGCAAATATAACACTTTTCGCACAAGTAATCGGCAAGAT
>JAFTRV010000071.1 GCA_017462065.1 Bacteroidaceae bacterium | reverse complement strand
GAAAAAGTAATGAGAGAAAGACCTGCGCATTGTAACAACCCGCAGCTTAAGGTTGAGGACTGCGGTAGAATATAATGGCGAACGACAGCGAGGTTTTTGTTTTAACCAAAAAGTTGCTTGGCCCCCAGACTTTGCTGGTGAGCCAACTTTTGCAGGTGAGCCATAATTTTCCGGTAGGGAAATAAAAAAAAAGAAAAGATGTTGAATCCAACATCTTTTCTTTTGTACGCCGTCAGGGACTCGAACCCTGGACCCATTGATTAAGAGTCAATTGCTCTACCAACTGAGCTAACAGCGCAACTCATTGCCTTAAAGCGTTGCAAAGGTACGAATATTTTTTAAATGCACAAATCTTTTTGCAAGTTTTTTTGCATCTTTTTCTTTAATATTTACCAACACGTTGATTATTAAGAAGAAAAAAATCACTGCTCACCGTTTATTTTTTGCAAAACCATTTACGCTTATTGGGCTTGGCTTCAGCAGTGTGAGAATATATCTCTCTCCAGCTCTTTTCTTCAGCAATCATCCTGTATATCTGTCCCCAATCGGGCAGGCCGCCCAGGTTGCGGTCATCAATGAAAATGTCTGCGTTTATTTTTCCGAAACAGTTGTCCTCGCTAAGTTCCTCTTCGGGGAAGTTCTTGTTGATGGCGTAGAATTCTATTCCACGTTCTTTGCACCAATCTACGGCCTCTTGCAACAGCCTGCCCCGTCGTGCAGTCCATAGAATAAGGCGATGCTGTCTTTCCATAAGCTTGAGCAGGGTAGTAGTGGCAAACGGCAGTTCTCTGCCGATTAGCGGGTACTTGTGTTCGACAATAGTACCGTCGAAATCTACAGCTATAATCATAATTGCTTAGTTTAATTTCCGCTAATATAGTGATTAATTGTTAATTAACAAGTGTTTATCTCGTTTATTTATATCAATCCCTCAAAAAGCACGGCTGCAGCAACAGTCATGAAGCCAGCGACAGCTACCGAAAGGCTGCTCATGGCTCCTTCCACCTCTCCAATCTCCATGGCCTTTGATGTGCCCATTACGTGTGAGGCCGTGCCTATCGAAATGCCCTTCGCAACAGGGTGTTTTATGCCGAGCACCCTACATATGGCATCGCCGGCGATATTGCCGAACAACCCGGTTATCATAATCGCTGAAACGGTAATCGCCACATAGCCGTCAAGTTCTTCGGACAATCCTATGCCAATGGCTGTGGTGATTGACTTAGGCAGCAGGGTGACATATTCGGTATGTCCCAAGCCGAAAAGCAGGGCCATTGCGAAGATTGATACGAAGCTTGTCAGAACTCCTGACGCTATTCCTATCATTATAGCTGTGAAATTCTTCTTGAGCAGTCTTACCTGCTCATACAAAGGAATAGCAAGCGCCACGGTGGCAGGGGTGAGCAAGTAGCTCAAATATTTTGCTCCGTTATTGTAGCTCTCGTAGTCGATGCCAAGAACAAGCAATGTGGCAATAGTCATTGTTATCGACAGCAGCAGCGGGTTAAAAAGGAAGAAGTCGCACCTTTTCTTTATAAACGTTCCTATAAGGTATGTGCCTACGCTTATTCCCACGCCGAAGAACAGCGAGCCTGCAAGAATGTCTCTCATCGTTTTGCCTCCTTGTCCTTTATTTTGATGATGAACTGCGCTATACGCCCTGTCACCGCCATTACAATGACTGTGGAAACAAGCGATATGACGATTATTGCCGTGAGGAACTCCTTCATTATGCTCCATGAGTCGAGCAGGCCTACCGTGGCCGGAATGAACATCATAGGCATTATGTATATGAGGAACTTGCCTGTCTCCTTTACCGCCGACAGCTTGATTACGCCCGTGCAGAGGGCCGTGAAGAGTATTGCCATTCCGTAAATGCTTGCGGGAATAGGAAGCGGGATGAGCCTGTTCAGAAGCTCTCCTACAAGCGATATGGCGATTATTATCTCGAACTGAAGAATGTATTTCATGGCTCTTTGTCTCTTTTCGCCTGCAAAGTTACTACAATTCGCCGAGAAATCGACGTTCTTGAGCTATGAAAGGGATGGCCGAGAAGAAACCTTGTTGCCTATGTATCAGATGTCAAAAAGCATCTCTTCGAATGATGCCGGACGGCTTCTTATTGCCTCAATCTCGACAATCAAGTCATAAAGAGAGTTATTTCTTCTGTCAATGGAGCTTTCCGGAATTCGTTTTATCAACTCCTTCAGCTCGTCGGCGTCAAAGAATTCGTTATACACGACAAGCATGTAGAGACCGAAGAGGTTGTCGATGTTGTCGTTTACAGTGTTGTATATGTATTCGGTAATTCTGCATTGCAAATCGTACCCTGCAAGGCTTAAGGAATCCTTTACCGCATTGTCATTTGAATGAGCCATTTCTTCCTCAATGCGGTCAAGACTTTCCATGAAGCATTCCATTGAGTCCGTAGCGGCCTTGTAGAGGTCGTTAGACCTTGTTCCCGTAACGACCCCGTCGGTTCCCGAGTATTCAACGGCCATGTCTCCCTCTTCGAGAAAGAACATTATATACAGCGGAGTCTGCCGGCTTTCGTTGCCGATGTAACAGAGCTTGCAATCTTCGACATGCCCGTCAAAGAAGAACTTTCCGTCTTTTATCTCGCATTTGTCTATTTCATGCAGATGACGCCCGTCATTGGAGTAAGAGAGCGTGACGATATCGCCGTCAGAAGCGCCCCTGCACTCTCCGGCAATGCGGTATCTTCCTCTTGAATCGCACGATAAGAGAGTAGCCAGAACAAATAAAACGACTGCAAGCTTTTTCATATGAACGGTATTGATACGTCAAAAATAAAAAAACATATGGCAGAACACAAATGTTCTGCCATATGTTTTGGAAAATAATCAGCAAACAGGCGTTATTAGCAGATGTACTGCTTGCTTATTGACTCGTTGTTAAGCACGCACTTGATAGCCTCGGCAAAACCGTGAGCTACGGAGAGCTGCTTTACCTTAGGACAGCCACGGTCGTAAGGAATACTGTTCGTGAATACTATTTCGGCCATTGAAGACTCACGTACACGCTCCGATGCGTTGCCCGACATGATGCAGTGCGAAGCGATAGCGCGTACAGACTTCGCGCCATTCTGCATCATAAGGTCTGCGGCCTTAGAGATAGTGCCTGCTGTGTCCACGATATCGTCTACAAGAACAACATTCTTATCCTTGACGTCGCCGATAATCTGCATTGACTCTACGACGTTAGCTTTTGCACGGGTCTTGTGACAGAGTACGAGGGGTACGCCCAAGCATTTTGCATAAGCGCTCGCACGTTTTGAACCGCCGATATCGGGAGTTGCTATTACCAGCTCGTCAAGTTTCAAAGACTTGATATAAGGAATGAACACCATAGAAGCGTAGAGGTGGTCTACAGGAATATCAAAGAATCCCTGAATCTGGTCAGCATGGAGGTCCATGGTGATGATACGGCTCACGCCGGCTACGCTCAGAAGGTTAGCTACGAGCTTGGCGCCGATAGAGACACGAGGCTTGTCCTTGCGGTCCTGACGAGCCCAGCCGAAATAAGGCATCACGGCAACAATGCTCTTTGCTGACGCACGCTTTGCTGCATCTACCATAAGCAGAAGCTCCATGAGGTTGTCAGAGTTGGGGAATGTGGACTGAACAAGGAACACGTTCTTTCCACGAATAGACTCTTCATAAGAAACAGCAAATTCGCCGTCGGCAAAATAAGTTGTGTTCATCTGACCGAGTTCACAACCGAGCTCTTTGCAGATCTCTTCGGCAAGGTAACGTGACTTTGTACCTGAAAATACCATGTAAGGAGTATTGTTCATAATTGTGTAATTTATTTGGTTTGTTATTTGTTTATTCTTTCCTGTATCTCATCCTACAGCTTGTCTACAACCTTCTTTATTCTCTTGAAGCGGTCTACAAGCTCTGTGTAATCGGTAGAACGGCACGAATCGAAGTTTTCCCAAATGAGTTCTTCGAGAATAACGCCGCCGAATCCGTAATTCGTAAGGCGTTTCAGGTTCGCTTCGTCTATGTTTCCGAAAGCCCATGTATTACGGTTTATCATCTTTTTACCAATCTCATTCAGTTCTGCGCTCTGGTGGAATGTGCGGCCCAAAGGACCGAAGCAGACGATGTCATAGGTTTTGCGAAGCTCTTTCAAATGATAAAGATTGCTCGCATAGCCAACCACCTTGCCTTTCTCGTTGCCCATTGGAGGGTTTGAGCCCAACGGGAAAAGCGTTCCGGCAAGCTTGTATTCCTGCATCAGGCGGCTGTTGCATGAATATATGCGTTTATGATATTTTTTGGGAATAAGATTCAGAAGACGCTCAATGAATTGAGGGTGGGGGTATTCCTTATATAAGAATAGATAGTCGAGCCCTTCATCAAAGAGGCGCGTGATAATCTTGTCCTCTTCAATAAAAAAAGTAGGTATTGTGGCTACGGCAAGTTTCATATTTCACATTACTTAATGAATATCCTGAATTCGTTCTGCAAAATTAATAATTTTTATAATATAGGCTTGCATAAACCCAATAATAATTTTCAATAATCGGACTTTATCTTTTTTTTCGGCCTTTTTGCGACTACAGTTACCTGAAATATAAAACAAAGCGTCACGTTTTTCTGTTTTCATAGCAAATGTTACAGATAAATAATTGAGTATGGCAAGAGAGAGTATTTTGATATTGCGTCAGAGGATTGACATTCCGGCTCTTTTGAGCGACCTGAACGCAGCATTGAGTGAAGAATGGCTCGCATTCTACCAATATTGGATAGGAGCGCAGATAGTTGAAGGGACAATGCGTTCCGACGTGCAGAGAGAGTTCGACAAGCATGCCCTTGAAGAGTTCGCCCATGCGAAACTGCTGGCCGACAGAATAATACAGCTCGAAGGACTTCCGGTGCTCGACCCGGCGCAATGGGTGGCCCTTGCACGATGCAAGTACGAAGTCCCGCTTAATGCTGATGTCATAAGCATAATAAAACAGAACATCGCTTCGGAGAGATGCGCTGTGATACGTTACGAAGAGATTGCCTCAAAGACCAACAATGTCGATTACACTACGTGCGACATCGCCAAAAGGATAATGGCCGAAGAGGAGGAGCACGAACAGGAACTCCAGGATTTTCTTCGTGACATTGAATGGACGCTCAAGGAGTGCGAAGTTAAATACAATAAATAGCAGGTTTATAACTAATTAAGCAGAAGTGCTTAATGTCGTTTATTTAAATGGGGTGACAAGATTGGGCACAAACCTTTTTATTTTAACTGATTGATTATCAGTGTTAGTTTTGCTGGAAATCCATAATCCCTACATAGAAGGCTACATGGAGTTCGTTGATAGCTAACTAATTGCGATGACAAAGATATATAAATCTTTTGAAT
>JAFTRV010000070.1 GCA_017462065.1 Bacteroidaceae bacterium | reverse complement strand
TTGCAGATGATATACCTAACCCTCGTGCCCTGTTCTATATAAAAGGGCAGAGGTATTTGTGTGAAAAAATAACTGCAACATTCACTGAAAATGGAATGTCGCAGTTATTGAAAGGGGTGTTTTATAAGGTCAGATGATTGCCTTTGATAGGTTGGTAGCGTGGTTCACAATACTTGATTTTAGGACTTTGGCATATATCTGCGTTGTCTTTATATTCTTGTGTCCTAACATTCGTGCAACTTTGTCTATGGGTATGTCGTGAGAAAGCGCGATTGTGGCAAACGAGTGCCGGGCCACGTGGAATGTCATGCACTTTTTTATATTAAGTCTGCTTTCTATCAAGTGCAGGTAGTCGTTTGCCTTTTCATTGCTGATTTTTGGCAAGTTGAAATTGTACTTTCTTAATACTTCCATTGCAGGAGATAGGATAGGGGTGAAGAAGTTTGTTCCTGTCTTTAGTCGAGAGCTGTTAATGTAAAACAAGTCATCAATCTGCTCTGTCATAGTGAAGAAATCAAACTTTTGCGTATCACAGAATGCAAGTCCTGTATATGCTGCAAATATGAATAGGTCGCGAACTCTTGCTTCTTTGGTTGGGAGTTTTGCTTCTCTTATCAATTTTAGTTCATTTTCCGTTAGTGGTGTGCGTTCTTTGCTCTTACCACGCGAGAAACTAACCATTTCATAAGGGTTCTTTTCAATGATACCTTCTTCATATGCAAGGCGTGTGCAAACTTTCAATCGCTTATGGTAGTTGAATACGCATGCATCACTGCGTGTACCGTCGGCATGTAGCCAAACATCAAATTCTTTAATGTTCTTTACTGTCAGGTCGGCAAATGTTTCAATACCTCCCCAGCGTATGAGGGCATCTACTACCACTTGTTTCTGCCGTTTAGTGCTTTGGCGGCTTTTCTCTATCTCAATGCAGTGCTTCATATAATCAATGAAATTACCGTTGAGAGGGCTTACCTTCTGTTCCTCTTTCTCTTTCCGCTTTTCAGCAGTCATCGTAACAACTCCGATATGCTTGTTGAAGTTATCTACAGTCATATCCTCGCCAAGCAGCTCCATTGCATTGACTATCTTCTCATAGTTCGCAACTTCCTTTTTCAAATAGGGCGCATCTTTGTAAACTTCCCATTCATCGGGAGTCATTGAGTCCACGATGATTTTCTTTACCGCAAGTCGGGATAGTTGAATTATGATTTCAACATTTCCCTTACCTGTCGCCTGAACTCTCTTTCTGCGGTCAAAGACCACTTTTACATTTGTTGCCATAGTCGTAATTTTTTGAGAGCAGTAGAGAAAAACCGAAAATTGTTAATCATTCTTAAAAATGCATTGACTCTACGATTATGGCTGAATTTTCGTGAAAGTTGGCAAACTTGGTTTGCATTTAGGGCAGGTTGGTTTGCACTTGGTTTGCATTTTTTGTCTTTTTCAGTCTTTTCTTGTCTTTCTCTGTCTGTTCAATAGTTAAACAAAAAACAATTTAATTATCGACTATCAAACAAATAAACTATTGAATTTCCTTTAATTAGCGTTCCTACATACGAAAAAAAGGAAAGTAAGTGTTTTTCTCTTACTTTCCTTTTTTGTGATCCCGACAGGATTCAAACCTGTAACCTTTTGATCCGTAGTCAAATGCTCTATTCAGTTGAGCTACGGGACCGATAATGTCCTTGTCGTTTGACGAGTGCAAAGGTACTGCAATTTTTGAAACCTGCAAAACATTTCCCGACTTTTTTTTACAAAAAGTGCAAAAAACTTCTATCAGGCAAAAACTAATAGGCTGGTTCTGCCCGGCTCAAGTGTTAATTTTAAATTGGTTTATTTCATCTTATGAACCAACAGCCGTTAAACGTTACTCACTCATCGTTAATTCGTTGGCGGTAGCAAATGCCGCCAACATTCTCTCAGCTTTACTCGTTAATCGTAAAAATAAATTCGACATCGTTGTCTTTTTTCAACTTTGTTATTATCTTTGTAAAAGACGCAATGTGTTCTTGTGGCGGCTGTGAGCGGCCGGGGAGGCATGAATGTTGCGTTGTAACAGCACAAAGATGAAATCGACGCTTTACATATTCTTCTTATTGTCGTTATGCGGCTCTATCTCTGCGGCAGAGCCGTTCGACAATCACGGCTCTGTCTCGGGGCATGCTCCATTTTATGAATATGATAAAAAGATTGCCGACAGCAAGCCCGAACGTGTCGCTATGACATTGAAGAACGGTACTGTATACATTGGCGAGTTCTATAAGAAACGTCCGCACGGCACCGGCAAGGCAATATACAAGAACGGCGATGTATATGAGGGCTCGTTCGTGAAGGGCAAGCGTAGCGGCGAGGGCAAGATGTCGTTCAAGAACGGCAACGTCTATGAGGGCAGCTTTTATAAGGACAGCCTTGACGGCGACGGCAAGCTTACGTTCGCCGACGGCAGGGTGTTCACAGGCTGTTGGAAGAACGGCGATAAACATGGCTTCGGCCGCATGGACTATCCCAACGGCGACTATTATGTCGGCGCATGGGAGAATGACGAACGCAACGGCTTCGGGAGCTATCATTTCTCTTCGGGCGCTTTGTACATTGGTGACTGGAAGGACGATACCTATTGCGGGCGCGGAACGTTCGTCTGGAGCGACAGCGGCAAGTACATAGGAACGTGGGTGAAGGGCATGCGTCACGGCAAGGGCGAGTATCATGCCGCCGACAGCTCGGTCTACAAGGGCGAGTGGGCGAACAACTTCTGCGATGGCAAGGGCGTTTATACCGACATCAGCGGCGACGTCTACAAAGGCTCTTTCAAGAACGGACGCTGGCACGGCAAGGGCTGTTTTATGGGCTCTGACGGCTCGTATTATGACGGTGAGTTCGTCAATGGCATGCGTGAGGGCTACGGCAGAATGGTTTTCTCGAACGGCGACGTTTACGACGGCGATTGGAAAGAGAATAAACGCAGTGGAAAGGGCACGTACAAATGGCAGAACGGCGATTTGTATGTCGGCGACTGGAAAAATGACACCATGCATGGCGCGGGCGTGCTGCGTCTGGCGAACGGGGTGGAGTACAAAGGCGGCTATGCCAACGGAGAGGAGGAAGGCACAGGCGTTGCGAAAGATATGTACGGCATACGTTACGAGGGTACCTTCAAGGAGGGGCAGCGTCATGGCAGCTTCATGCTCAAGGACGCCGACGGCAAGCTGATACGCAATTGTACCTATCATTTGGGAATAATGAAGAAATGAAATAACATAATGATACTCGATTCGCTTAAGAATATCAGAAACTACGCCTCTTTGAGCCCTAATTTGCTCAAGGCCATAGAGTTTATCGAAAACTGTGACATGGTGTCGTTGCCGACGGGAAGGAATGAGATATGCGGCGACCTCGTCTATGCGAATGTGGTTGAGGCAAAGCCCCGCGGCAAGGAAGAGGCGCCCATAGAGATACATCGCAGATACATTGACGTGCAGATACCCCTTTCGGGTGACGAGGTCATGGGATACACTCCGATAGGAGAGCTGCCCTTCGCTGAATTCGTCGAAGCCGACGATGCGGCGCTGTACCCGGCAGGCATGGCGGCACGTGACTATTTCAATGTCAAGCAAGGAGAGTTCGTGATGTTTTTCCCGCAGGACGGCCATGCACCGGCGATAACTGCAGTGCCGTTGAGGAAGGTGATAATTAAAGTAGCGATATAACAACCATAAATATTGAGATCATGCTGAAACTTGTAAAAAATGATCCTTATCTGGCTCCATACAACATGAGCATCGAGGGCCGATATGACTATTTCTTGAGAAGAGAAAGAGAGCTTACAAAGAACGGACGGCAGACATTGTCCGATTTTGCTTCGGGTTATCTATATTTCGGCCTGCACCGTACATCGACAGGCTGGGTGTTCCGTGAGTGGGCGCCTAACGCTACACGCATTGTGCTTGTCGGAGACTTCTCTAATTGGGAAGAACGTCCCGAATATGAGCTTAAGCAGCTCGCCGGCGGTGTTTGGGAACGTAAGATGCCGGCGAAGGCTCTTTCGCACGGGCAGCATTACAAGATGAAGGTCTATTGGAAAGGCGGCTGCGGAGAGCGTATCCCCGCATGGACCCGCAGAGTGGTGCAGGACGAGGCTACGAAAATCTTCAGCGCGCAGGTGTGGGCTCCTAAGGATGAGTACAAGTTCAAGCATAAGAAATTCACTCCGAAGCGTACTCCGCTGCTCATTTATGAGTGCCACATAGGCATGGCCCAGGAGGAAGAGAAGGTTGGCACGTATGCCGAGTTCCGCGAGAAGGTGCTTCCCCGCATCGCTGCCGACGGCTACAACTGCATACAGATAATGGCCATTCAGGAGCATCCCTACTACGGAAGCTTCGGCTATCATGTATCGAGCTTCTTCGCCGCATCGTCACGCTTCGGCACCCCCGAGGAGCTGAAAGAACTTATCGACGCAGCTCACGGCATGGGAATAACCGTTATCATGGACCTTGTTCATTCTCATGCCGTAAAGAACGAGAACGAGGGCTTGGGACTGCTTGCCGGCGACCCCGCCCAGTATTTCTACGGCGACGACAAGCGTCACCATAGCGCATGGGATTCCCTCTGCTTCGACTACGGCAAGAACGAGGTCGTTCACTTCCTGCTGTCGAACTGCAAGTATTGGCTCGAGGAGTTCAAGTTCGACGGCTTCCGCTTCGACGGAGTGACATCGATGATATATTACAGTCACGGTCTCGGCGAGGCGTTCTGCAACTATGGCGACTACTACAATTTGGGGCAGAACGGCGATGCTATATGCTATCTCACCCTTGCCAACAGGCTAATTCACGAGGTCAATCCAAAGGCTATAACAATTGCCGAAGAGGTGTCGGGCATGCCGGGCCTTGCGGCTCCGATAGAGGACGGCGGATACGGCTTCGACTACCGCATGGCGATGAACATCCCCGACTACTGGATAAAGGTAATCAAGGAACGCAAGGACGAGGACTGGAAGCCGTCGGAGATATATTGGGAGCTCACCAACCGCCGCAAGGACGAAAAGACAATCTCTTATGCCGAAAGCCACGACCAGGCTTTAGTGGGCGACAAGACCATAATATTCCGTCTTATCGACTCCGATATGTACTGGCACTTCAACCGTGGCGACGAGACATACATGGTATCGCGAGGCATTGCGTTGCATAAGATGATACGCCTGATGACTGTCGGAACCATCAACGGCGGCTACCTCAACTTCATGGGCAACGAGTTCGGTCATCCCGAATGGATAGACTTCCCGCGCGAGGGCAACGGCTGGAGCCACAAGTACGCACGTCGTCAATGGAGCCTCGTGGACAACCCCAACTACAACTACACTCTGCTTGGCGAGTTCGACAAGGCGATGATTGAGCTTGTGGGCGACGTCCGCAACTTCCAGAACCGTCCCGTTCAGGAGATTTGGCACAACGACGGTGACCAGATACTTGCTTTCTCACGCAAGGATTTGATATTTGTCTTCAACTTCAGCCCTAACCGCTCGTTTACCGACTACGGTCTGTTGGTTCCCGAAGGCTCATACTCGATAGTGCTTAATACCGACGCCGAGAGGTTCGGCGGCAACGCTCTTGTCGATGAGACGCAGACTCACTTCACGCAGTACGACAAGCTTCACGCGCGTCGTAAGAAAGGCTGGCTCATGCTCTATCTGCCCGCCCGCACGGCTATGGTATTGAAGAAGAACAAGGAGTAAGAAACGATGAGGAACAAGGAAGAGATACGCTTGCAAAGGGTAGTGGCGCTGTTCTGCACCGCTCTCTTTGCTCTGTTCGCATTTTTCTTTACTGCGAGATACCAGGCTTCGCTGCTCGAGCTTCTCTATGACCGCATAGCGACAGGCAAGCTTGAGTTCAACCGTTATGTCGTTGCAACGATAATAACGGCCGTGCTGGTCATGCTCGCCTTGTGGCTGAACAAGTTCTCCAAGTTCAAGCGTGAATGGACAGCCTTGTCCTTCCTGCCCTCGTTCCTTATCCTTTCGTTCATTACGGACATCGACCGTTCGCTTTACACTGGCGGATACAGCTATGTGAAGTGGATCGTGGCGTTCGCTGTCGCCGCTGTCATGTACTTTCTGTTCTCCTTTGTGATGAGCAGAATGCTCTTTGCAAAGATAAAGAACGTGGCGATGAGCGCCAACAGAATACTGTGGCGTAACCTTGTCCTGCTCGTGCTTATGTTCCTGCTCGCGGGGACGCTCTCCAACGGCGAGGAGGGCTTTAAGCGTGAGGCGTTGATGTATTCGCTGCAAAAGAGGGGTGAGACGGAAAAGGCCCTTGAGATCGGCAGGCTCTCGAACGTGGCGTCAAAGACCCTTACGGCCCAGCGCGCCTCTCTGCTTGCGGCATGCGGAAAGCTCGGCGAAAGGCTGTTCGAATATCCGCAATACTATGGTGCTGCAGGCATAATGCCCGCTGAGAAGCAGATATCTCCGCTTGCCCCCGAAAGCGTCTATTCATTGCTCTGCGCCGTGCCGTTGCCGGGAGAGAACGCATTGGAGTTCTTCAAGCGTGCGGCAGAGGCGAGCGACGCCCCTCAGGAGGCTAAGGAGTATTATCTGTCGGCACTGCTGCTCGAACGCAGGCTCTCCGACTTCGTGGAATGCGTTGCCATGTCCTACCCCGATGTCCCGTTGCAGGAACTGCCCAAGCATTATCGTGAGGCGCTATACCTTTATTATAATATAAACGGAGATTCTGTCGAGGAGTATGCCGGCAGCGATATCGCCGAGGAGTACGCCGCTTTCAAGGAACTCGAGGCGGAACACGCCGACCCTTTCGTGCGTTCAAACTATCTTCGCCGTAGGTTCGGACGTACGTATTGGTGGTATTTCGTTTACGGAATTTGAAAAGTGATATAAACAAGCTATGGATGCGGTTGTAAAAGATAGGCTCTTCACGCAAAGCTACATTCTTATGTGCCTTGCCAATTTCCTTACAGCCTTTTCGTTCTTTCTTCTGGTGCCTACATTGCCGTTCTACCTGGTCGATAACTACAGCATCGACCCGAGCATGGTAGGGCTTGTCCTTTCGTGCTACGTTGTCGCAGTGCTTTGCATTCGTCCATTTGCAGGCTTCATTGCCGACTATTTCCAGCGTAAGAAGGTGTATGTTATCTCATATGTCCTGTTTGCGGCGTCGTTTGTCGGCTATCTGTTCATGGAGAAGAATATAACCCTTTTTGTATTGCTCAGAGTGCTGCACGGCTTTGCGTTCGGCGCCCTGAATACGACGGGCAACACCCTTGTGATCGATATCATGCCCTCTTCACGCCGTGGCGAGGGGCTGGGATATTTCGGAGTCACCAACAACCTTGCAATGGCCTTCGGTCCTATGACAGGGCTGTTCCTTATTACTGGCGGGGATTATGACCTTATGTTCTTAGCTGCCCTTGCGGCCGCAGTGACGGGCATGGTGCTTTCGTTCCTCATAAAGGTGAAGCATCGTCAGCCTAAGCCGAATATCGATAAGATGTTCTCGGTAGACCGTTTCTTCCTGCTCGAAGGAATACCTGCGTCGATAGCTTTCTTCATGCTTGCCATTCCCTATGGCATGACATCGAGCTACATTGCTATCTATGCCGAGGAGATTGGGGTGGTGCATGGCGCAGGAATGTTCTTCACGGTGCAGGCAGCCGGCCTCATAGTGTCAAGGCTCATTTCGGGCAAGATGGTCGATAGAGGGTATATAACGCAGACTATCAGGCGCGGCATTGTCATAGCCCTGATTGGCGTTGCGGGAGAGGCGTCGCTCGCTCTTGTATCCTCGTTTAATATTAGTTGCGGCTATCTCCTCTACTTCGCCTCGGCGTTCCTTGTGGGCTATGGCTTCGGAACTATCTTCCCGGCGTTCAATACCTTGTTCATAAACATGGCGCCCAATTCAAGAAGAGCTACAGCCAATGCTACATACCTCACAGGCTGGGATGTCGGAATAGGAGCGGGCATGCTGCTTGGCGGAACATTGTCGGTCAATGGTTACGAAGGCAGTTTCTTTTTCGGTGCGTTGTTGGTAACAGCGTCGCTCGTATATTTCGTGACATTTGTCGCACGGCACTTCGAACGTCATCGCTTGCGATAATTTTAGTGATTTAAATTCGGGCGATTGTTGATAGTATCGGCTGTTTCGCTCTTTTCGCGGAAAACACGTTTGCCGATTAAATATTTATTGGGTATTTTTGTACTGCTCATTAAACAAGAGCAGAATGATAGTATAGTTTTTTCTTAGTTGTTTAGTAAATGTTGGAAGTATCTCTTTGTGAAAAGGGGTACTTCTTTTTTTTGAAAGAAGTACCCCTTTTCACAACTGAAAGCGGAAAGTTGAAATCGGTAGCTTCGATAACGTGCGTAGCAAATAGTCACGTGAAGCAACGGCGAAGATGTTGCCACGTGGGTTGCGATTAACGCACGTTGTCAAAGTTTAGAGTTGAGGGTTCAGAGTAACGTTTAACGATGAACGTTTAACGATGAACGATTAACGACCGTAGGGACAAACCGGTGTGTTTGCCCTGTAGAGATGCATTAAGGTGGCTAAGGTGGCTAAGGGCGATTAAGGGCGACTAAGGGCGATTAAGGCATGCCGTCGAAGCTTCGCTTTGCTTTCTCGCTTTCCCTGTTCTCAGCCTTAAAACTTTCGTTTTAAAATTGGCAAAATTGAATAAATTGTCTTAATTTTGTAAAATTGTTGCTAAAGGTGCCAAAAGGGTGCTATTTTGGCAATGATTTGGAATGTATGCACATGATTGATTTATCTATTTTTGTGTTATATAATCAGGCTGGTATTGATTGAACTAAATAAACAATTAAATATAACAATGGAAAACAAGATTCAGGAACTAACCGAGAAAATCTACGCCGAAGGCGTTGAGAAGGGTAATGCAGAGGCTGCCCGCCTTGTGGAAGAAGCTAAGGCGAAGGCTGCCGACATTCTAAAGGAGGCTCAGCAGCAGGCCGACGCTGTGATTGCCAATGCACAGAAAAAGGCTCAGGAACTTGATGCCAATACACGCTCTGAGATTAAGCTCTATGGGGCTCAGGCTGTCGGCGCCTTGAAGTCCGAGGCTGCGGAAATCATCACCGACACCGTTGTAAAGAATGCTGTAAAAGAGGCGGTCGCAGGCGATGCTCTCAAGGCTCTTCTCGTGAAGATTGCCGAGCGTTGGACTGCCAACGAGCAAATCGTAATATCGACAGCCGAGGCTGACGAACTCAAGGCCTACTTCGCTAAGAATGCGAAGGCTCTTCTTGACAAGGGCGTGGAGATTAAGCAGGTGAACGGCTTGAAGACATCGTTCTCGATAGCGCCTGCCGACGGCTCGTACAAGGTTAATTTCGGTGAGGGCGAGTTCGAGGCGTTCTTCAAGGCATTCCTCCGTCCTCAGATGGTAGAACTTCTATTCGCATAAATAATGGCTAACTACTATTGCTTGGTTGCGGGAATGCCCGATGTAGCTTTCGACGAGAGCAAGTCGGCTTATACCGTTGAGCGTTTCAGAGAAGAGATATACCCGTCGCTATCAAAAGAGGATGCGGAGTATGTCAATCTCTTCTTCAATGAGCGTGACAATGCCAACATACTGAATATACTGCGTAACGGCGAGGATGCAAGGATTGACTCTGTCGGCTGCTATTCGGCCGAAGAGCTGAACGATATAATATCTTCGGCAAAGAACGGCGACGCCCCGATAAAGGGCGTGCCTGCGTACGTCTACCGCTTCTTCGAGTACTACAAAGCCAATGAGGCAAGCGAGAATGTCATTTGGGAAGATGTGCTCAGCGCCTTCTATTATGAGTATGCCACGAAATGCCCTAACAGGTTCGTGGCGGATTGGTTCATGTTCAACCTTAACGTGAACAATATCCTCATAGCCTTGTCGGCACGCAAGTACAAGATGAACGTGGCCGACGTGGTGATAGGCGACGGCGAGGTGGCGGAAGCGCTCCGTACTTCGGGCGCCCGGGACTTCGGCTTGGGGACGGCTCTCGACTATTTCGAGAGCGTGCAGCGCATGAGCGAGAACAGCCGTCTTCAAGAGCGTGAGCGTCAGCTCGACGACATGCGTTGGAAGTGGCTCGACGACAATTCGGTATTCAACTACTTCACGATAGAGAAGCTCTTCGCATTCCTTGTGAAGCTGAGCGTCATAGAACGCTGGTCAAGGCTTGACGCCGAGAAGGGCATGTTGCGTTATAACGAGCTTATAGCGGAATTGAAGAGCGGAATGGACAAACAGTCCGTAGTGTTGTAAAAAAGTAAATAAAAATATAAATATGGCGACAAAAGGAAAAGTAACCGGCGTTATAGCGAACATGGTGCTGCTGGCTGTTGACGGCCCCGTAGCGCAGAACGAGATTTGTTATATCAAGACCGGAGGTGACCGCCTTATGGCTGAGGTCATCAAGATAAACGGTGCCAAAGTGTATGTTCAGGTATTTGAAAGTACGCGCCGTTTGAGAATTGGCGAAGAGGCGGAGTTTACAGGCCACATGCTCGAGGTGTCATTGGCGCCGGGCATGTTGTCAAAGAACTATGACGGTCTTCAGAACGACCTCGACAAGATGGAGGGCGTGTTCCTGAAGCGAGGCGACTATACCAACCCGCTCGACGAGGACAAACTGTGGCATTTCGAGCCGATAGCGAAGGCTGGCGACGCTGTGACTGCAGCGGCATGGCTTGGCAGTGTAGAGGAGAACCATCAGCCGTTGAAGATAATGGCTCCGTTCGGCCTCAAAGGCTCATGGACGGTCAAGTCGATAGCGGCTGCAGGCGAGTACAAGATAACGGACACGATAGCTGTCATTGTCAATGCTGACGGCGAGGAGCGTGAACTGAATATGATTCAGAAGTGGCCCGTGCGTGTTGCTATGGACGACTATAAAGAGAAACCCCGTCCTTTCAAGCTTCTTGAAACGGGCGTACGTACAATCGATACCCTCAACCCGATAGTGGAGGGCGGTACAGGCTTCATTCCCGGTCCTTTCGGTACGGGAAAGACGGTGCTTCAGCACGCTATCTCAAAGCAGGCCGAGGCTGACATCGTTATCATCGCAGCCTGCGGCGAGCGTGCCAACGAGGTGGTGGAAATCTTTACCGAGTTCCCTGAACTCGTAGACCCGCATACAGGCCGCAAGCTCATGGAGCGTACAATCATCATCGCCAACACCTCGAACATGCCTGTGGCTGCCCGCGAGGCGTCGGTTTACACAGCCATGACAATTGCCGAGTATTACCGTGCAATGGGACTCAGGGTGCTGCTTATGGCCGACTCTACATCACGTTGGGCGCAGGCTCTCCGTGAAATGTCGAACCGTATGGAGGAGCTTCCCGGCCCCGACGCATTCCCTATGGATATTTCGTCCATCATCGCAAACTTCTACAGCCGTGCCGGCTATGTCTACCTGAACAATGGCGAGGTAGGCTCAATCACCTTCATCGGTACGGTGTCTCCTGCCGGAGGTAACCTCAAGGAGCCTGTGACCGAGAATACCAAAAAGGTAGCACGCTGTTTCTACGCCCTTGAGCAGGACAGAGCCGACAAGAAGCGCTATCCGGCTGTAAATCCAATAGACTCGTATTCAAAATATATCGAGTACCCCGAATTCGAGAAGTTCATCTCGGAGCGTATCGGCGACGGCTGGCTGCCTATGGTGAACGAGGCGAAGACACGCCTGTTGCGAGGAAAGGAGATTGCCGAGCAGATAAACATTCTCGGTGACGACGGCGTGCCCGTAGACTATCACATCACGTTCTGGAAGTCGGAGCTTATCGACTTCGTGGTGCTTCAGCAGGATGCGTTCGACGAGGTCGATGCGGTTACGCCGCTCGAGCGTCAGCAGGAGATTCTGAGTATCGTGACCGACATCTGCCGTGCGGAGTACGATTTCGAGAACTTCCAGGAGGTGACCGACTTCTTCAAGAAGGTAATCAACATCTGCAAGCAGATGAACTATTCCGAGTTCAAGAGCGACAAGTACAGCTCATACAATGCCGAACTGCTCGAGTTGCTCGCTACAAAACAGGTGTCTAACGATTAATGATTACAATTATGGCTACAGAAGCATTCAAGAAAATATATACGAAAATCAATTCAATTACCAAGGCGACATGCTCGCTTAAGGCTACGGGCGTCGGATACGACGAGCTCGCAACCGTAAACGGCAAGCTTGCGCAGGTGGTAAAGATTATGGGTGACGAGGTGACGCTCCAGGTGTTCGAGGGTACGGGCGGCATCCCAACTGACGCCGAGGTCATCTTCATGGGTAAGGCTCCGTCGCTCAAGGTCAGCGAACAGCTGGCAGGACGTTTCTTCAACGCATACGGCGACCCTATCGACGGAGGCCCTGCTGTTGAGGGACAGGAGGTGGAGATTGGCGGCCCTTCGGTAAACCCCGTACGCCGCAAACAGCCGTCAGAGCTTATTGCGACAGGTATTGCAGGCATCGACCTTAACAATACTCTCGTGACAGGACAGAAGATTCCTTTCTTCGCCGACCCGGACCAGCCTTACAACCAGGTGATGGCGAACGTTGCCATGCGTGCCGAGACCGACAAGATTATTCTTGGCGGTATGGGTATGACAAACGACGACTACCTCTACTTCAAGAACCTCTTTACCAATGCCGGCGCTCTTGACCGCATCATCTCGTTCATGAACACCACGGAGGACCCTGCAGTTGAGCGTCTGCTTATCCCGGACATGGCATTGACAGCCGCCGAGTACTTCGCTGTCGAGAAGAACCAGAAGGTGCTTGTGCTGCTCACCGACATGACAATGTATGCCGATGCGCTCTCTATCGTATCTAACCGTATGGACCAGATTCCTTCTAAGGACTCAATGCCGGGCTCGCTCTATTCCGACCTCGCAAAGATATACGAGAAGGCGGTGCAGTTCCCCGCAGGCGGCTCAATAACCATTATCGCCGTGACAACGCTTTCGGGCGGCGACATCACACATGCCGTGCCCGATAACACCGGTTACATTACCGAGGGACAGCTCTTCCTGCGCCGTGACAGCGACATCGGCAAGGTTATAGTAGACCCGTTCCGCTCATTGTCGCGTCTGAAACAGCTCGTGTCGGGCAAGAAGACACGTAAGGACCACCCGCAGGTGATGAACGCCGCCGTGCGTCTTTATGCCGACGCCGCCAACGCAAAGACAAAGATGGAGAACGGTTTCGACCTCACCGACTACGACAAGCGTACCCTTTCGTTCGCAAAAGAGTATTCTGACAAGCTGTTGGCTATTGACGTGAACCTCAATACTACCGAGATGCTCGATGTTACATGGGGGCTCTTCTCTAAGTACTTCAAGCCCGAGGAGGTTAATATCCGTCAGGAACTTGTGGATACATATTGGAATAAGTAAATACTGATTTATAGAAGAAAAGCATAATGATTGCATTTCAATATAATAAGACATCGCTTCAGCACCTTGAGAAGCAACTTAAGATGCGTGTGAGAACGCTTCCTATCATCAAGAACAAGGAGAGCGCTCTCCGCATCGAGGTGAAGAGATGCAAGGCCGAGATGCAGCAGCACGACATGGAATATGCCGAGCAGCTTGAGCAGTACCGTGCCCTGTTTGCTCTATGGAACGAGTTTGACGCCTCTCTCGTAAGGACGGGCGAGCTGCTCATAGGCAAGCAGAAGGTGGCGGGCGTTCAGGTGCCCGTGCTCGAGAAAGCCAGCTTCGAAGTTGCGCCATACAGCCTTTTCAACTCTCCCAAGTGGTTTGCCGACGGTATCGAGCTGCTGAAGGAAATGGCTATGACAGCCATACGGCGTGAACTGCTTAACCGCAAGCTCAGCCTCCTGGAGAATGCCCGCAAGAAGACTACTCAGAAGGTGAACCTTTTCGAGAAGGTGCAGATACCGGGTTACCAGGACGCCATACGTAAGATTAAACGTTTCATGGAGGACGAGGAGAACTTGTCAAAGTCTTCACAGAAGATTTTGAAATCCTTGCTGGAGCAAAGAGAGGAGGTGACAGCATGATAGCGAAAATGAACAAACTGACACTCCTTGTATATCATAAGGAGTATATGGACTTCCTTCAACGCTTGCGCGAGGTGGGCGTGATGCATGTGGCGGAGCGTGGCAGCGGCGCTGTCAGCAACCCGGACGTGGAGGCCCGAATGGCCCTTGCTGCAAGGCATGCCCGTGCCATAAAACGCCTTGAGCAGTGCGTGGCGGAGTCGCATGACGCTGCGGGAAATATCAACGACGGCATGGCTATGATTGAGCGTTGCGATGCGCTGCTTGCGGAGATTGAGCAACAGAAGACATTGCTGCAGGTCGTTGAAAAGGATATAGCTCAGATTGAGCCGTGGGGCAACTTCGACTTCTCTATGATTGAGAAAATCGAAAAGGCTGGCTATGCGATTGACTTCTTTATCACCGGAGGCAAGAACTTCAACGAAGAGTGGTGCGGCACGTACAATGCCATAAAGGTCGCAGAGAAGCAGTCAAGAATATATTTCGTGACTGTTACTCCCGTGGGCACTGAATTGGATGTCGATGCCGAGGCGGCGAGAATACCTTCTACTTCGCTCGCAGCCCTTAAAGAAGAGAAATTGCGTATTGAGAAACATTCCGAATCGCTTGCGAAGGAACTTGACAGCCATGCGAAAGCCTCTTTGAACACCTTGCGTGCCGCATACGATGCGTTGATGCATGATATTGAGTTCGAGAAGGTTGCTCTTGACGGCGAAAGGGTCTCGGGCGACAAGCTTGTCCTGCTCGAGGGCTGGGTGCCCGAAGAGAATACGGCAGAACTGAAGAGCATGCTCGACAATAGCGGCGTCTTCTATGAGGTGAGACCCGTACGCAAGGGCGACGACGCTCCTGTGAAGTTCAAGAACAACGCCTTTACGCGCATGTACGAGGTTCTGACGAAGATGTACGGCATGCCGGGCGGCAAGGACTTTGACCCAACGCCTATCGTGGCGCCGTTCTTCTCTTTGTTCTTCGCATTCTGTATGGGTGATGCCGGTTACGGCCTCATACTTATCCTTCTCGGCTTCATCCTTAAAAAGAAGCTCGGCAAGGATATGGCGGGAATGATGAATCTTGTGATTACGCTCGGTATCTTCACTACCTTCATGGGCGCTCTGCTCGGAACGTTCTTCGGCATGTCGCTGCTCGACTCCGACATTCCGCAACAGCTCAAGCAGTTTATCATCTCGGGCAATGTCGAGCTCTTCGGCTCGACATACGACAAGCAGATGGTGCTTGCGTTGCTGATAGGCATAGTGCATATATCGCTTGCCATGACAGTGAAGGCTATCAACAGCACGGTGTTCTACGGCTTCAAGGAGTCGCTGAGCGCTTGGGGCTGGTGGCTTGTCATTGTAGGCGGAGTGATTATAGGCGCTCTCTCTTTCATGAGCGTTATTCCGGCAGAGGTCTCAAAGTGGGCTTTCATTGCCGTAGGAGGAGTAGGCGCGCTGGGAATTTATATCCTCAATAATTTGCGTCGCAATGTCTTCATGAACATCGGCGCAGGCCTGTGGGATACATATAATATGGCTTCGGGACTTCTCGGCGACGTACTCTCTTATATCCGTCTCTTCGCTCTCGGTCTTGCAGGCGGTATGCTCGGACAGACATTCAACAACCTTGCGTTGATGGTTGTCGATGGCAGAGAGGGCTTCGCTGCGGTGCTGGGCTGGGTAGGATTCGGTCTTATAATTATACTCGGACACACCTTGAACATCGCCATGTCATGTCTCAGCGCATTTGTTCACCCGCTGCGTCTGACATTCGTGGAGTACTTCAAGAATGCCGGCTATGAAGGCAAGGGAGTAGAGTACAAGCCGTTTAAAAACAAGTAAACATAAATAATAAATATAAATTTAAAACATTACAATTATGAACGTATTATTAGGTTATTTGGGAATGGGTCTCATGTTGGGACTCGCTGGTATCGGAAGTTGCTATGGTACAACTATCGCCGGTAACGCCGCTGAAGGCGCTTTGAAGAAGGACTCGTCAAAGTCGTCAGGTTACATGATTCTGTCTGCTCTTCCTGCTACGCAGGGTCTTTACGGCTTCTTGGCTTTCTTGCTCCATTTTGGCAAGATTAACGAGGAGACAGGCTTGATGTGGTTCGGCGTAGGTCTTGCAGTAGGTCTTATCTGCTTGTTCTCTGCTATCCGTCAGGGTCAGGTTTGCGCTAACGGTATCGTTGGCCTGTCACAGGGCCATGATGTTCAGACAAACACCATGATTTACGCAGCGTTCCCGGAATTCTACGCAATTCTTGCGCTCGTTTCGACATTCCTTGTGTAATAATAAGGTTGGTCAATTAAAACATCATCACCTCGCAGCAACTGCTGCGAGGTGATGATGTTTTAATGTATCTTATTTTAAGATAGTGAGAATGCTTTATAAAAGTATTGTTTAGCAGGGCTGTTTAGAATGGTAAATCTCCATAAAATGTACTATCGCAACTTTCTGATAATAACGATGTGCAAGTATTTATTGATTGGATATCTTTTATCTTTGAAAAATATTTGCAGAAAGTTTGCGGATTCTCTAACTCCTCACGTCTGCATTTGCCCATTTTTATGAAATCCATTTCTTGTTCTATTCCCAAGAACCTGCGACCTAAAAGCGTGGACGCTATTCCTGTTGTTGAACTCCCACAAAAGGGGTCCAGAATCCATTCGCCCTGTTTGGTTGAAGCTATAATGATTCTTGACAATAAGGAAAGTGGCTTTTGGGTAGGATGTTTACCACAACTTTTTTCCCATGATGCAACGGCCGGTAAATTCCAGACATCAGTCATTTGTTTATCACCATTTATTTCCTTCATTAAATCGTAGTTGAAATAGTGGGCTTTCTTACTGCTTTTGCGAGCCCAAATAACAAACTCCGTGCTGTATGTAAAATATCGACAAGAAATATTGGGTGGTGGATTTGTTTTCACCCAAGTGACAACATTTAAAATTTTATATCCAAGTTCTGTCAAGCAGTTTGCTACGGAAAAAATGTTATGGTAGGTCCCGGACACCCATATTGTTCCATTGTCTTTCAACTTTTCGTGGCAAAGGCTAAGCCACTCCATATTGAAGTCCATGATATCATGTTGGCTTTTGCCTTTGTCCCATTCTCCCTTATTTACACTCACTATTTTTCCTGACTGGACACTTATCCCTCCATTTGACAGGAAGTATGGCGGGTCAGCAAAAATACAACTAAATTTAAAATCAAATTCACGAAGCAGTTTAAAGCAGTCTCCGTGTAGAAGCGTGAAATCTCGGTTGGGGGATTTGTAGTAAGGCTTAATCATTCTGTTAAATAGATGATAAATCTAAATTAGGAATAATTGCGGTATTGGTATAGTTCTTTTTATAATAAAAGGCTCTTCTTCTTGCCTTAATTGTGCCGCCTTTACCATCAGGTGCATCTGTCGTGTCTTTATTGTTTGCTCCTTTGGTTTTGGGTTCAAGGTACTCTCCCATACTGCAAGACAATTGGTCTGCTCTACCTTCATTTATGTATTTTTGTATCTCTTCCCAATCTTTTCTGAATATTCCATTTTGCATGTCGCTGGGATGATCTAAAAAGTAGTCTACGATTTTGTAATCATTTTGATTTAACGACTGTCCATTTTCTTTGGCTAAATAGACAACCCAAAAGGTTAAGGCTATTTTACCTCTTAATTTAGCAGTTTCCCAAGTCTCTTTTGCGACTTCCATATAATTTATCATCTGGATAGCTGTCGGCTCTTTGGCTTTAATACCGCCATCTCTGTTCTTTTGCAAAGGAAGAATCTTTATTTAGCAACCGATTTCGGGAATATCTGCCTCGTCTCGATTATTGTTTTCTATTCCAAGAAGATTTTCAACTATTAATCCTGACGCACCTTTTACCATCTTGCTGCGCTCAATATTCAATTCATCTTTAATCTGCCCGATTGTTTTGCCTTTTGATTTTGTGATTATTTCAAATAAGGGATTTAAATATTCTATAACTCTACTGCTAATCATAATGCTATTCTGATTTTTTGTTTGGAATCATATAAATAGTTCCTAATAAGTATCTCTGTCAACTTTCCTCTTTTTGAGGCTACTGCATTAATGTTTCTTGAAGCCCAAACTCGTTCTATTTTGTAGTCAGCAAATAGGTCATCAAAGAAACGGTCTTTACCGTTTTTGCCTAAGCTGTCAGAGTTGCTAAGCATAAAGTTTACGCCAATTTCATTTAGACGATCGCAGAACCGTTTCAGACGGAATTGTGCTTCGTCATTGAAATCCTCTTTGGTATAATCATTGAAACTTGACGTGTCGCTTAAAGGTCTGTATGGAGGGTCTAAATAAAAGAAAGTGTTTCCTCTAACTTTATCAAAAGTCTGTTCAAAATCCCCGGTCGTTATCTCCACCCTTTGCAATAGTTCGCTATCTGCATAAATGGTAGCTGCGTCACAGATTGTCGGTGTTACATATTTGCCAAAAGGTACATTGAATTTGCCAGCCTTGTTTACACGATAAAGTCCGTTAAAACAAGTTCTGTTAAGAAAGAAAAACAATGTGCAATTCTCTATTGTGCTAAGAGCTTTTGTGTTGAATCTATCTCGCTTCTCAATAAAAAAGAGTTTACGTTCTTCCTCTGTATTTAAAGCATAATACTGCGACTGGAGTTCTTTAAGAGAATTTATGAGTTCTGTTGGGTGGTCTCTGACAGTCTGGTAACACAATGTCAAATCAGGATTTATGTCGTTGATGATGGCTGACTTTATGTTAGGGTATTTCTGCAACATATAGAAGAGCATGGCTCCTCCTCCTACAAATGGTTCGATGTAAGTGATGTTTTCCCTTTCTGTAAAGTCAGCTGGAAGCAGTGCTTCGAGTTGTTCTATGAGTTGGCCTTTACCACCAACCCATTTTATGAAAGGTTTTGCTTTTGCCATTTTTATATATCTTGTATTTGCAAATATACTCATATTTTATTCGAAAACAATGCAGAACGGTATTCATTTTCTAAAACAAATAAAATCTATCTCCCACCTTTCCTATTATCCTTTCCTCATTGTAATCATTCCTTTTACCCCTCTATTATTTTACTATTTCAAAATAAAATATTAATTTTGCATGCGAATAGAGAGAGGGGGTGCCTTCTCCCTATTTGTCGTTATATAATAAGGTGTTCCAAGAGTGGAACGCTGTTTTTTGAGAACTGTTTAAGAATGAAAAAAGAATTGTTGCGTCCCGACTATCTTTTCGAGATAAGCTGGGAAGTTTGTAATAAGGTGGGCGGTATTTATACCGTAGTATCCACTAAGGCGCGTACTCTGTCAGACGTCGAAGGGCTGAACGCTATTTATATCGGTCCCGATTTGTGGAAAGAGAAAGAGAATCCTCTCTTTACCGAGGATAAACGTTTGTGGAGTGCTTGGCGTAAAAGTGCATGCAATGACAAAATGACCGTACGCTGCGGTTATTGGGAAATTCCGGGCCGTCCGAAGGTCGTTCTTGTCGATTATACAGGCTACATGGAAGATAAGGATGCCATTTACGGCGAATTATGGAACGACTTCGGCGTTGATTCGCTTCACGGATACGGCGACTACGACGATTCTATGATTTTTGGCTATGCTGTAGGAAAGGCTATCGAGAGCTTCTGCAACGCCAATGTCAAGAAGGGCAGCAATGTAGTGGTGCAGGCTCATGAGTGGCAGAGCGGCAATGCTGCGCTCTATGTCAAGAAGCACCTTCCTTACGTGGGCACAATATTCACTACGCATGCGACGAGCACCGGACGTTCAATAGCTTCCAATGGAAAGCCTCTCTATGACTATTTCGAGGGCTACAACGGCGACCAGATGGCTGCGGAACTTAATGTCCAGTCAAAACAGTCGGTCGAGAAGACCACGGCGCTCAATGTCGATTGCTTTACGACCGTGAGCGAGATTACTGCACGTGAATGTGAGCAGCTGTTGGAACGCAAGTGCGACGTTATTCTTGAGAACGGCTTCGAGAAGGACTTCGTTCCTGTTGGCAGGGATTTCACTGCGAAGAGAAAGAAAGCCCGTGAGGCTCGTATCCGTGTCGCTCAGGCTCTTACGGGCGACAAAATCTCGGACGACGCTATTATAATAGGTATTGGCGGCCGCATGGAGATGCGCAACAAGGGAATTGACATGTTCCTTGAGTCAATGGCACGCCTTAACGCTTGCGAGGAGCTCGAGCGTGACGTAATAGCTTTCATAGACGTACCGGCATGGTCGGACGTCGCTCGCGAGGATTTGCTTAAGCGTCTTAAGTCGGACAAGGCAAGCTGGGACACTCCGCTCCCCAACCCTTACCTTACGCATAACCTCAATAACTTCTACGACGATGCTATCGCTTGCTCTATCCGCAACCTTTGCATAGACAACCGTTCGGGCAAGAATCGTGTTAAGGTAATCTATGTTCCTTGCTATCTCAAAGGCAACGACGGTATCTTCAATATGGACTATTACGACGTCCTTATCGGAAACGACCTGAGCGTTTACCCCTCATACTATGAGCCGTGGGGCTATACTCCGCTCGAGAGCGCGGCTTTCCATATTCCTACGATAACGACGAACCTCGCTGGCTTCGGCTTGTGGGTGAACTCGGTGCTTGGACGTGAGGGCAAGCTCGCTGACGGTGTTGAAGTTATAAGCCGTGGCGACAGCAACTATTTCGATTCGGCCGAGGTTATTACAAAAACTATTTGTATCTTTGCAAAACTTTCTGAGAAAGAGGTCTCGGACTGCCGCAAAAAAGTGGCAAAACTCGCCGAGAAAGCACTGTGGAAGCATTTTATCAAGAATTACTATGCTGCCTATGATTTTGCTCTTTCCGCAGCAAAGGAGAGAATTTAAATTGAAATATCCATTTAATTAAGAAAATATGATTGCTATTAGTAACACAAACCAACCAAGTTGGAAAACTGTTAATGTTAAATCTTACATTCCGGAGTCTTTGAAGCCTCTGGAAGAATTGGCCCGTAACCTTTGGTGGGTATGGAACGAGGACGCTAAGGAACTCTTCACTATGCTCGACAAAGACCTTTACAAGGCATGCTCAGGCAACCCTGTTCTTTTGCTTGAGAAGCTCGGCGTCGAGAAACTCGACGAACTCTCTAAGGACAAGAAGGTTCTTGACAAACTTGCAAGCGTATACGCTGAATTCCGCAAATATATGGACGTTAAGCCTAACGCAGAGCGTCCTTCTGTAGCATACTTCTGTATGGAGTATGGCTTGACAAGCGTTCTGAAGATTTATTCAGGCGGTCTCGGTATTCTTGCCGGCGACTATTTGAAGGAGGCTTCAGACTCAAACGTAGACATGTGCGCGGTAGGTTTCCTCTATCGTTACGGCTACTTCAGCCAGTCACTCTCTATGGACGGCTCGCAGATAGCTAACTACGATGCGCAGAACTTCAACCAGCTGCCTATCGAGCGTGTATACGAAGAAGACGGCGTAACTCCGTTGGTTATCCATGTTCCTTACATCGACTACTATGTTCACGCAAATGTGTGGAGAGTGAACGTTGGCCGTGTGCCTCTCTACCTCCTCGACACTGACTTCGACATGAACAGCGAGTATGACCGTCCTATCACTCACAAGCTCTACGGCGGTGACTGGGAAAACCGTTTGAAGCAGGAGATTCTCCTCGGTATCGGCGGTATGATAGCTTTGGAGAAGATGGGCATCAAGAAGGAGATCTATCACTGCAACGAGGGTCACGCAGCGCTCTGCAACCTCTATCGTCTGACACAGTACATCAAGACTGGCTATACATACGAAGAGGCTCTTGAGATTGTTCGTTCAAGCAGCCTTTACACTGTTCACACTCCTGTACCTGCAGGCCACGACTACTTTGACGAGGCTCTCTTCGGCAAGTACATGAGAGGCTATGCAAGCCAGCTCAACATCACATGGGACGACCTCATGAACCTCGGCCGCATCAACGCCGGTGACAAGAACGAGCGTTTCTGCATGTCTACCTTCGCTTGCAACACATGCCAGGAAATCAACGGCGTTAGCCGTCTCCACGGCAAAGTGTCAAAGTCAATGTTCGCAGGCATCTGGAAGGGCTACTATCCTTCGGAGAACCACGTTGGCTATGTGACTAACGGTGTTCACTATCCTACATGGGTGGCTCCTGAGTGGGACAAGCTCTACAAAGAGAACTTCGACCCAAGCTTCTTTGGCGACCAGTCAAACGAGGATATATGGCACGCTATCGACAAGATCTCTAACGAGACTATCTGGAATACGCGCGTAGCTCGCAAGAAGATGCTTATCGACTACATCAAGAAGGCGTTCAGCGAGGATTGGTTGAAGAACCAGGGTGACCCGATGCGTATCGTGGACGTCGTGAAAAAGATTAACCCCGATGCTCTTGTCATTGGTTTCGCACGCCGTTTCGCTACTTACAAGCGCGCTCACCTTCTCTTCACGGACCTTGACCGTCTTGCAAAGCTCCTTAACAACCCCGAGCGTCCTATCCAGTTCCTCTTCGCAGGTAAGGCTCACCCGCACGACGGTGCAGGCCAGGGCTTGATCAAGAAGATTATCGAGGTATCACGCCGTCCTGAGTTCGTAGGCAAGATTATCTTCCTTGAGAACTATGACATGGACCTCGCTAAGCTGCTTGTTTCAGGTGTTGATATCTGGATGAATACTCCTACACGTCCTCTCGAGGCTTCAGGTACATCAGGCGAGAAGGCTCTTATGAACGGTGTGCTCAACTTCTCAGTCCTTGACGGTTGGTGGTGCGAGGGTTACAAGCCGGGCGCAGGCTGGGCATTGAAAGAGGAGCGTACATACCAGAACCAGGAGTTCCAGGATCAGCTCGACGCAGCTACAATCTACACATTGCTTGAGAACGAGATTCTTCCATTGTACTACAAACGTGAGGGTAAGGCTTACTCAGACGAGTGGGTCGGCTACATCAAGCGTTCAATCGCTGAGATTGCGCCTCACTTCACAATGAAGCGTCAGCTCGACGACTATTACAGCAAGTTCTACTGCAAGCAGGCCGAGCGTTATCACCGTCTTGTAGCTAACGACTCTAAGGTTGTCCGTGAGCTCGCTAAGTGGAAAGAGGAGGTTGCTGCCAAGTGGAACGCTATAGAGGTGCTTTCTGTCGAGGGCGACGCTAACTTCTTGAACGGTGCGATGTCGGCTGCTGATAAGTACAACGTTTCAGTGACGGTAGACGAGAAGGGACTTGACAATGCAGTGGCTATAGAGCTCGTAGTATTGGCTCCGGACGCTAAGGGTCAGGATCAGATATTCATGACCTATCCTCTCGAGGTAGTTAAGCGTGAGGGCAATATCTTTACATTCGCTGCAGAGATAGCTCCTACAAACGCAGGCGAGTTCAAGATTGCATATCGTATGTATCCGCATCACGAGGAACTTCCTCACCGTATGGACTTCGCATACGTTAAGTGGTTCGCATAATTTGAATAGTTATTATAGAACAAGAGGGTGACCCAAAAGTCAAAATGGGTTACCCTTCTTCATTTTATTATTTCAGCGTTCAAATTGCCGTATGATAATAAAAAATATAGCTATTCCTTTGATAAACATTGGAATAGCTATTGTTTGTTTGAGAGATATTTA
>JAFTRV010000069.1 GCA_017462065.1 Bacteroidaceae bacterium | reverse complement strand
TTGTTGTGATTTGCTTTCATTTTAGTACCTTTGCCCTATTGAAAACAGCAATCTTACATGAAACTCGCTACAGTCTGTTGTTGTGATTTGCTTTCATTTTAGTACCTTTGCCCTATTGAAAACAGCTCAGTAGCATTGAACTGCATCTCGGACTTAGTTGTGATTTGCTTTCATTTTAGTACCTTTGCCCTATTGAAAACAGCTGCTCCTTTTTATTGAGCCTCTTAGGATATGTTGTGATTTGCTTTCATTTTAGTACCTTTGCCCTATTGAAAACAGCCGTGTTGTTCGATACAACAACCGCCTACAAGTTGTGATTTGCTTTCATTTTAGTACCTTTGCCCTATTGAAAACAGCGGCTTTCCATTAGAAAGAGACTCTTCTCCTGTTGTGATTTGCTTTCATTTTAGTACCTTTGCCCTATTGAAAACAGCCACGTACTGAAAAGTACAAGCTAAGCAAGCGTTGTGATTTGCTTTCATTTTAGTACCTTTGCCCTATTGAAAACAGCTTGATATTCACATCTTACTAACAATCAATAGATTACAAAGGATTTAGGATTAAAAAAAGAAAAGGGCTCCAAATGTCAAAATCCCGCATCATGCGGGATTTTGACATTTAAAACAGTTCAAGTTGCTGGCCGGGCGTATTGACATTGACCACTTTTCTGCCATAGAAGAGTTCTATATTGGCAAATTGCTTATCCGTTATGCACATAATTCCGACTTTCCCATATTCGGGAAGGAATGATTTAACCCTTTTAATATGTACTGCTGCGTTTTCACTGCTTGCGCAATGTCTAACATATATCGAGAACTGAAACATTGTAAACCCGTCCCGTTGCAAATTTTTTCTGAAATCGGCATACGCTTTCCTGTCTTTCTTTGTTTCGGTAGGCAAATCAAATAAGACAAGTATCCACATAATACGATATTCACTGAAACGGTTCACAATATTTCCGGATATGAAATTTTTCTCAATTCTCCACTGAAACATTTATATAACGATGCTGTCGTTTGAGCTACAGCAACCATTAGCGGGCTACGTTTCCCTGCGATAACAACATCTAATGTCGGAATTGCCAGTAATTCTGATTTTATATCCTTGCTTAAATCATTAAAGTCAAACCCATTGACTACAATGTTATATACCAATTCGTCTACAAAAGGCCGGTATGGTTCCGTTATATCATCTGCTAAGCAATATGCATTATAGCGGTTGTGATGATGAATTCCGAATGTTGGCAGAAGTCCGCTTGCGACTAAACTTCTCGCCACAACTGCACGTAAAATTGCGTACCCGTAATTTAGAATATTGTTAGGCGGGACACCATTCCGGTCTCTTGTGAAATATTCTATCGGAAATAGGTTCTTCCAATAATAGGCCGCCGCACGGGCTTCCATATTTTCGCTATCTCCGCTTTTTACCTCAGAAGCCCATACAGTCATGCATCGTGTTTCTTTTTTTGTGTATCTTTTCAACACTGCTGCTTGGTTTTCTATTTTCGCTTTTATGGTTTGTTGCCATAATTGCTTTCTCAAAGGCTGTGATGCCTCTATTTGATATCTGAATCTTTCACTTTGAGTGGTGTTGCCGCATAAAGGAAGCATTAACCCCGCCGGCATGCTTTTGCTGTCGCAGGTTATTACAGCTGTATTGTTTTCCAACAAAGCCTCTAAAAGCCCCGATGTCATGGTAACTTGCTTGTTGTCCAAGACTATCACCCCAATATCTTCAATGGGTTTTGTCACTTCAGCATCATGCTTGAAGTGTTCGGGCAGAGTATCGTTCTTCACCACTTCCGGCAACTTTATGACTAATTGTGCGTTACGCAATGATAAATATGCCGGATTGCCAAAATACAATGTTTTCTTTATCATAAGCAATAGTCTTTAGTCGTGTATATCGTTATTTCTCTAACTTCTTTCTCTCCTTTTCAAAGTTCTCGATAAAATGAATCTCTACTTGAGATAATCGTTCAAGGCTTCTTTCTTTAAATTTATCGTATTCGGCATTTGCTTTCAGTCTTGCGACTTCAGCAGAGATATTCCCTGCATGTGTCAGCAATTCCTTTCCCGACAACCTTAAGAAATCATCCAACTTCATAATCCAATCTTTCATGTACATTGGCGTATGACTTTTTGCCTGCAACTCCGCAAAATCCAAATAAAGGTTTACGATACGGTTTAATATATCCAATTCTTCCTTTGTCAGATAATTCTTAGCGAATTCGGCATCGCTTTTCTTTGGAAAATGCCCGGTCCATGCAGTAAGCCCCATAAAGTCCTTGTCCGCATTGGCTCTGTTGTAAATAATTTCCGCTGCGGTGTGCCCATGAACAGAGTAGTGCATCTTATTCTGTACCGTAGCAAAGAACTTTTTAGTGGTTTCTGTTCGTGGGTCGTAATCAATGCTAAGAGCGTATATCTCTAAAATCTTCCTATAGAAAATCTTTTCAGAGGAACGGATATCTCGAATTCTTGAAAGCAACTCATCGAAATAATTGCCTCCGCCGGCGTTTTTCAGCAATTCGTCGTTCAACACGAACCCTTTAGTCAAATACTCTTTAAGTATCTGCGTAGCCCAAATGCGGAACTGAACACCTCTATGAGATTTCACACGATATCCAACGCTTATTATCATGTCCAGATTGTAATAATCCACAAAATGCGTTTGTGATTTCCCGGCTATTGCACCGTGTTGAGTGGTTGTTGCGAATTTTGCAACAACCATCTCTCTACTCAACTCATTCTCTTCGAAAACATTCTTAATGTGCCTCGAAATAGTAGACTTGTTGCGTTGAAACAGATCTGCCATTTGGTCTGCTGTCAGCCAAACGGTGTCATTTGCAAGCGTAACTTCAATTTTGTTTTCTCCGCTTTGTGTCTGATAGAGAATAATTTGTCCTTTATCTTGTTGTGTCATAATTAGTAGCCTATCTTAATAATATTGCCCAATCTGTCTACTCTTACAGGAACACACTTCTCCTTTATAGATGTTTGATTATCGGTAAATTCCACTTTGTTTAGCAATGAATATTCTTCTTTATCAATTATGGGACTTGCAATATGATAAGGAATTCCATACAACCTGCTCCCTGTAAAACTGACAATTTTATAAATATTGTTTTTATTCAAAGTGTTTATGTCGTTACTTGTCGGCACATATACCAAATCATTAGGCGATAATACAAATTTAGGCTCATTCCCGTTTTTATCAGCCGGTGCAGGCGGCAACCCTTGTTTTAGCCTCTTAATGACAATGTTTAGCGGTATTGTCTCATATTTCCGTTCTTTTTTAATGCCGCCCGTAATTTCATCAATTGTTTCTGTTTCATAAACAGCAAAGTATAGGTTCGTGCCCTTGGCCGCTTCTACGAACTTAGAGGATTTGTTCCCTTTCACGCCAATAGCAAATTTATCGGCCTTTTCATATACACGTATTTTATAAATTGGCTGATGCGGTTTTCCGTTATTCAATTGAACAATGTTTTTGTTCAGCTCGTCAATCCCATCAGGCGAGAAAGCCAAGCCTGGATCATTATCTTTATATTCCAAATGGCGTAAAAGGATATTCTGAACACCAGTGTCTGTAATGCTTTCTTCTATCTTCTTTTTGTTGAAACTAATGTCCAAAGGTTTTCTTGTAGCATAATATTTGTCTTTTGTCTCTTTTGTAAAGTAATAGATTTTTATTTTTGCGGGGTTAATGTCTTGCCATACATCTTTGTTCTCTTCAATGTATTTCTTTATCTTCTTTACATCGTATCCAAGTCCTAACAACTCTTTCAACTTTAACCTGAAGTCCTTTACAACAATTCTTTCAGAATTCTTAATGGCTTCACTCAACGATACCTCTTTTGTCTTGCGAAGATTTACTTCACCATAAACGGTGTCCTTGTGCATAGGCTTGCGTATAGCCCAATTGACACCTTCTTGTTTTGTGACAGTCTTTTTCCCGTTTTCAAAGCGAATGTATCTGTTTGTGGCTTTATTTATGACACGTAAGTTTTGTTTGAAACTTATTATTATTTCATTCAGAACGTTATATGTGTCTTGCGTGAATGTACTCCACGGTTTTTTGATTATCCATTTGTACCCGCCTGTCCCTTCAGTTGTTTTGTCGCATAGCAATCTTTGTAAATCGTGACGGGATATCCTCGCATTCCCTCTTGCCGATTCATTATTTAAATAGTTCACAATGTTTCTGCTTGCACAAGCTATAACAATTGCGTCCATAGCGTGATGACGATGATCAATACGCTTTTTGCTAAAGCCTCTTTGCAGTTCCAAAGGCATATACGGAACGGTGTGCCCGTTTGCAGTCTTTGTTGTAAAGTTTGCTGTGCCTTTCAGCTCGTTCAAACTGTTAAAACGTGGCAATATAATTCTGTTCCAGACGTCATTTACGCCCCAATCTCTTTTAAGCCTGTCGGTAACGCCGCCGGTGCAAACTATCACATTTTTTGAAATAGCCTCTTCCTCACCCTCTTCACGTACGATATTCGACAGCAGCCCTTTTACGACTTTGCTTATGTAGCGGCTGTCGTTCAATTGTCTCGCAATGAACTCATCAGGTATCGTATCCATCATAAGTTTCCGCATTTTCACACGGTTATTACCGTAATGGTCCTTTACGAATTGCTCATATTCGCCCTCCGTGAATATTTTAACAGTCTTGCCCGAAGACAGTTCTACTTTCTGTCCATGAAAAGTTTTTATGAACTCATATCCCAAATGATTGTCTTTTAATTTATTGACTTCTGATTCGCAAATAACTTTATTTGAGAAAGAGTCGTCGAAATAACGAGATTGAGGTATTACATGTTCTATTTCATACGCAGGAGTAAACAGTTTGGCCAAAGAAATGGGCTGCCCTGTATATGGAGAACGATATTTCTGCTCTAACCAAAGCTTATATCTTAGAACCTCGCTTCTCGTAGGCTGTTTTTCAATATTGTTTTCCTTGAATTTCTTTATGATGCTCTCTATTTCAGTCTTCTCTACGTCGTCTTTATATACATCATTTCTGCTCAGCACTCCATCTTCGTAAATGCGTAATATCTCTTGTTGGCTTGGTGAGTACGGACGAACATTTTCTATTTCAAACTCAGGGTTCGCAAACTCCATCAACAGTGCTTTGATGCGTAAGTTGGTGTTTTCATTTTCAAGAATTTGCTGAGTTATTTTACTGCGTTTTTCTGCCGGGTTTTTCATCTCTCGGCCAAGTTCGATGTGAATCTCATCTATATCGCCGTATTTTTTCCAAATATCACGTACGGTACGAAGAGTTTCTGTTATCACTTGTTCAACAATGGGATTACGCAGTGAGTGCTGCTTGAATGAATCCAAGTATTTCTGCAAATCATCAGGTGAATTCCATTTTGTTATCTCTTTTGTTTCTGAATGACGGTTATATACAATATAACAAGCCAGCCAAAGAGGCAGAGCCTTGAAATCCGTTGTTTTTGCAAAGTTTATAGCTTTCTCCCTTACCCTGTTCTTGATTTCCTCGTCAAACTCGCCAGTTGTTATTTTCTCTATTCTTTCCAGAGTGAGCTTGTCAATATTCTCTTCTTTCCAATGCTTGCCCATTCTCATTAACGGCAACAATCTTTTTATTGCCTTTGCCGAGTATGCTCCATACTCCTTTTCGAATGGCTTGAATTTTTGGAATGTCTCAACGAAAGAGTCGTTCAAAGAATGTTTGTCCGCGAATTTCCGCAGTGCTTTAGCGAGTTCATCTTTATCTTCGACAGAATATAGTATATGCCACAGATTCTCTTCCGATTCACAATTCAAAAAATCGGCTTCCACATCGGCTTTTGATAGATATGACAATATTTGCGAATGAGTCTCGTTGCAAGGATATTTCTTGTCTTCAACATAATTCCAACGATATTCATTAGCGTTTTTCTTTAAACCGAATGCCGGATATTTCAAAAACCCCTTTTGGTCTATATTATCTTTCTCGTTCAACCAATCAAACAGAGCTGCATAATCGTTTTCGTCTTTTAAGAAATCCTTAGTGACATCTTCGTCATTTGTCAATTCTTTCTTGTAAATACGCAGATTACAGACGAACTGCCAGAGACGGAATTCTTGATACAACGGGTGAGATTTTGCGATACACTTTATGCCATAGCTTCTCTTTTCGCCGGTCGCTTTGTCAATAACAATGTGTTCTTCGTAAGGGCAATTCGATATCAACGACTTCTTAGTTTTTAATGGACGTTGATAAAACAAGATGTCTTCTACGAACAGGTATGCAAAGTCCTTTCCGGCAATGCTTTGCCTGTACGCATCATTACCGGAGTACAGTTCTTCAATACATGCATTGTATAAATCCCTGCTTTGCAATTCTGCATGCAATTCTGTCTGTTTTTCCAGAATTCTTTTTAATTCCTCTTTGTAGTATTTTCGTTCTATTGTACGAATCAACTTGCCACGTACCTTTTGGTCAGGATTTTGAAGAATAGAGTCATATATGTACGTGCCTACAGTCTTGCCGGAATGTTCGATATCCGCTTGGGTTCTCTCTTTTACAAGTGCCCAGTCATCTTCTTTAGGCATACGGAACGAACGCTTGACATTTCCATCCTTGTCTTTTTTAGGATTACCGTCATCATTTAGCTCTGTGGTAACGATAAACTCTTTTGTCTTGCCAACCCAATCAAGGAACACATTGCTTGTACGACGGTATATCCATCCATTCTCCAAATGAACATTATACCACGTGTCTTTACCTCTCTTTTCTCCTGCATCTTCTACTGACAAGACTTTTAGAGCCACATATTCTTCCTTTTTTTTATTGTCAGGCTCTTTGTCTTCGCCTCTTAATTGATAGTAGCCTCTTTTTTGATTGAAATTCAATAAGACCCAAGCCAATTCCTCCTTTGATATTTTTTGAGTTAAAGCCTTTTTACGTAGGTAGTATATTGTCCAATCGTATGGTATCTTCTTGTTATTGAAGCCGGGATGCTGTGCTTGGAAATCTTGCAGCATCTCATTGAAAGAACTTTGGAACAAGAAACAGTATTTGCCAGTTTCATCTTTTACCCATGCCAATTTCGGTTCTTTGTTCTCTTTTATCTTACCATAGCGATTTAAATCTTGTGAATAATGCACCGGCAAGAATCCAAGAATTTCAAGAGCCCTGTGCAGGCGTTCTCTACGTTGCAGGCATCTTTCCAACAAATGCCTGACACCACGCAGTCTTGTCCTTTCCGCTGTTTGTGAAATAGGGTTGCCACGGTCAAAATCACCTAATTTTGCAGCGTCCATAGGAATGATACGGCAGCCTGCCGCTTCAATCCCGGTCAGTCGAAAGCTGTCATTTTGAGCTTCCCCTGATATAACGGCCCAGCCAATACTGTTAGTGCCCAAATCCAAGCCTAATATCCTTTTCATAATGATAAGCTTTTTGTCGTTTCACAAAAATACCCAATACTTGTTGCAAATCCAAATAAATATGTATACATTTGTGGCACTAAATGAAGCAAATCACAATAAGGATTATTCCGTTGTGAAAACATTAGGTTTCCCTCGTCCTTAACGGGGGATTTTTTTATTCTACAAAAAATGAACGGCGTCAAAACCTTTTCAGCAGCATTTTTGCAAAGAAAAATTGTTGAATCCTGCGATTATTATGCTTGGTTTTCATTATCTTCGCAGAACAAATATTATTACGACAGTGATACTCGATCGCATATCAATACTTAACTACAGGAACCTGCCCGACGTCAGCATATCTTTGTCGCCAAAGATTAACTGCTTCATCGGCAGCAACGGAATGGGCAAGACCAATCTGCTCGATGCTATATATTACCTGTCGTTCTGCAAGAGTGCGGTCTCTCCTTCGGATAGCACGAATATCATGCACGATGAGCCATTCTTCATGATACAGGGCGTATATACGAGCGGCAGCGGCATTGAGAATGAGATTTCGTGCGGTTTGAAGCGAGGCGACAAGAAGCAGTTCCGTTGCAATGGCAAGGCGTACGAGCGTCTCTCCGACCACATCGGCTCTGTGCCTCTTGTCATGATTTCGCCTGCCGACAATGAGTTTATCGCCGGCGGCAGCGAGGAACGCCGCCGCTTCATGGACGTGGTGATATCGCAGTACGACAAGGAGTATCTGACAGCGCTTATACGATACAACAGGGCTTTGCAGCAGCGTAACATCATGTTGCGAGGCGAGCGGGAGCCCGACGGCGAGATGCTCTCTCTCATAGAGGACATGATGACCGTAGAGGCTGTACGCATTCACGAGCGACGTTCGCTTTTCATCAATGAGCTGGTTCCGATATTCACTGAATATCATAATGCCATAGTCGGAGAGAACGAGTCTGTGGCGTTGCGTTACCGTTCGCATCTCGACGAGAACGGGCTGGACGAGCTGTTGCGTGCTTCACGTGGCGACGACCGCCGAATGGGGTACACGTCAAAGGGCGTGCATCGTGACGATCTCGTGATGTCGCTCGACGGCTTCCCGATAAAGAAGGAGGGCTCGCAGGGGCAGAACAAGAGCTATTTGGTGGCTCTCAAGCTTGCGCAGTACGACTTTCTGCGCCGCAAGGGCGGCGAGATGCCTCTGCTGCTCCTTGACGACATATTCGACAAGCTCGACTCGTACCGTGTGGAGCAGATAATAGCCCTTGTGTCGGGCGATAAGTTCGGGCAGATATTCATAACCGACGTAAACCGTGAGCACATCGACGGCATTCTCGACAGCATCAACGGAGCGTACAAGCTCTTTGAGGTGAAGCGAGGCGAAACGGCAATCATAAAGGAGAGAAGCTTATGAGGCGGGGAGAGACGAAATCGATAGCTGAGTTGGTACGAGCGATGTGCCGTGAAGAGGGGCTTGAGACTCCGCTCAACGAGTATCGCCTGATAAACGCATGGTCACAGGTGCTCGGCCCGGCGGTAGCGTCCTACACTAAAAGCCTGCAGATACACAACCAGGTGCTTTTCGTGAAGGTGACATCGTCGGTGCTGCGTCAGGAACTGCTGCTTAACCGCAAGTCGTTGGTGAGGAGGCTTAACGAGCATGTAAAGGCGCAGGTAATCACCGATATTGTGCTGAGGTAGCTAAGTGAACATATCACATTATTTGCGGTTTTAATAATAGTTCTTAATTTTGCATTGTAAGCGAGGCAACAAATAAACAAAATATAATATTATGCAAAAATCAAATGTCAAGTTCAGGCTTATAGTCCTGAGTTTTCTGCAGTTCGCCATATGGGGCGCTTATCTGACGTCTATGGGCCGTTACCTCGGCGGTTATGGCCTTGGAGCGAACATCGGCTGGTTCTATTCGGTGCAGGGCATCGTGTCAATATTCATGCCAGCCATCATTGGCATCATCGCCGACCGCTGGGTGCCTGCGCAGCGCATGCTGGCTTTCTGTCATGCTACGGCAGCGGTGTTCATGGGAATAACGGGCTACATCGGAATGACAAAGGGCGCTGACGTGGCTTTCAACGACCTCTTCTGGACATACACCCTAAGCGTCGCTTTCTACATGCCTACATTGGCGCTCTCCAACTCGGTCTCTTATACTGCGTTGGACAAGGCAGGCCTTGATACTGTCAAGGCTTTCCCGCCGATACGAGTGTTCGGCACAATAGGCTTTATCGTGTCAATGTTGCTCGTGGACTATACGGGCTTTCAGGATAATTACAACCAGTTCCTTGCCTCGGCTGTATGGGGCGGCGTTCTCGCAATCTATTCATTGACATTGCCGCACTGCCCGGTGAACAAGGAGGGGGGCAAGAAATCGCTCGTGTCGGCTCTCGGCTTCGACGCTTTCAAGCTCTTCAAGCAGAAGAGAATGGCAATATTCTTCATCTTCTCGATGCTTCTCGGCGCCGCTTTGCAGATATCCAACGGATATGCCAACCCCTTCATCAACGGCTTCGGCGACATTCCTGAATATGCCGGCACTTTCGCAGTAGAGCATACGAACATGCTTATATCTCTGTCACAGATGTCCGAGACGCTCTGCATTCTTCTTATTCCGTTCTTCCTCAGCAAGTTCGGCATCAAGAAGGTCATGCTTATAGCCATGCTTGCATGGGTGTTCCGCTTCGGCTTCTTTGCGATAGGCGACCCCGGCATTCCCGGCGTCTTCTTCTTTGTGCTTTCAATGGTGGTCTATGGCGTTGCGTTCGACTTCTTCAACATCTCAGGCTCTCTGTTCGTAGACAACGAGGTGTCCGAGAACCTGCGTTCAAGCGCTCAGGGCCTTTTCATGCTTATGACGAACGGCCTCGGAGCCTCTATCGGCGTAATCGCCGCTCAGGAGGTGGTGAACCACTTCACTGTAAACCAGACAGTGTTCGAAGGCTGGCCCACGGCATGGTATATCTTTGCGGGCTATGCTCTCGTGATTGCAATATTGTTCTCATTAATATTCAAAGAGAGAAAGGCGTAATATGGTTGAGCTTGTCGTTGCCGAGATAATGTCTAAGGTTGCCGATAACCGTGCATATATACTCATTTTGCAGGAAAAGGGCGGCATGCGCAAGATTCTTGTCGCTCTCGGCTTTCCCGAGGCTCAGGCCATCGCATTCGAAAAGCGAGGCGTATTGACCGAAAGGCCTCTTACTCACGACCTCTTCGGTCAGTTGGCTTCGGCTTTTGACATTGAGCTGCAGCATATCTTCATAAACAGGATTGAGGACGGCACTTTCTGCTCGCAGCTGCGTTACAAGCAGGGCGACGAGGTGCGTATGATTGACTCACGCACGAGCGACGCTGTGGCGATAGCTCTGCGTGCCGGCGCTCCGATATACATCGACAATGACTTATTGAACAGGATGTGCGTCCACGACGAGCATAACGGAGCGATGTCCATTCCCATTACGGCTGCCGACGAGAGGACTCTGCTGTCGGTAATGGAGAATGCCATAAAAGAGGAGAACTATGAGCTTGCTCAGGCTCTTAAGAATGAGCTCGACACCCGTCATGCGGCGAGGCTGTCCGAACTGAACGACACAAAAGAAAACGAAGAGTAATGGCACTGTTCTATGTACCTGATATAACCGAGTCGTGGGAGCTGTCCGAAGAGGAGGCGGCCCATGCGATTCGAGTGCTGCGTCTCTCTGTCGGCAGCGAACTTGAGATAACGGACGGCAAGGGAAACCTTTATAGGTCGGTGATAAGCTCTATCGCCGGCAAGCATTGCTATGTCGAGGCAAAAGAGGTCGTTGAAATGAAAAAGGGCTGGAGCGGCAACATACACATAGCCGTAGCGCCCACAAAGAATATGGACCGCATGGAGTGGCTCGCCGAAAAGGCTACCGAGGTGGGGCTTGACGCCCTGACATTCCTCAACTGCCGCTTTTCGGAACGCAAGGTGGTGAAGAACGAGCGTGTGGAACGCATTGTAGTGTCGGCGATGAAGCAGTCGCTGAAGTACCGCAAGCCTGTTGTCGAGGAGATGACCGACTTCAAGAAGTTCATATCGGCAGAACGTCCCGGAGCGAAATATATAGCCCATTGCTATGACGGCGAGAGGCTGTCGCTTAAGGATATACACCCTGCGGGCGAGGACGCCACGATACTGATAGGTCCCGAGGGCGACTTCAGCCCCGAGGAGGTGAGAATGGCCATTGAGGCGGGGTACAAGCCTGTCAGCCTCGGCAATTCACGCCTGAGGACAGAGACTGCGGCTCTCATGGCATGCCACATCCTTATGCTAAAGAACGAGCTATGACGCAGCGTTACTTCATATATTTCTCATATGACGGAGCGGCATATCATGGCTGGCAGTCACAGCCCAACGCCGTTACCGTGCAGCAGGTCATGGAGGAGGCTCTGGCAAAGCTGCTACGTGCCCCCGTGCCATTGACGGGCGCCGGCCGTACCGACGCAGGCGTAAACGCCGCATGCATGGTGGCTCATGCCGACATGCCCGCCGACACGGACACCGCGCAGCTTGTATATAAACTGAACAAGATACTGCCGCCCGACATTGCGGTAAGCGGGATACGCAAGGTCAAGAACGACGCCCATGCCCGCTTCGACGCCGTGTCACGCAGGTACAGCTACAGAGTAGTGACAGCGAAATCGCCATTCTTGCGACGCTATGCCTGCCGTGTCATGCCCGACACCGACTTCGAGGCCATGAACAGGGCTGCCGAGCTGCTTTATGAGTACACCGACTTCACGAGCTTCAGCAAGCTGCATACCGACGTAAAGACGAACAACTGCAAGGTTACTCATGCCGCCTGGAGAAAGGCGGGCGACAACGAGTGGGTCTTTGAGATTGAGGCCGACCGTTTCCTGCGCAACATGGTGCGTGCCATTGTAGGCACGCTGCTCCTTGTAGGGCGTGGCAAGATGAGCATCGAAGGCTTCCGTGCCGTCATAGAGAACAAGGCGCGCAGCGAGGCCGGCGACTCGGCCATGGGCGAGGCGCTCACCCTCGTGGGTGTTGAATATCCAAGCGAGACATTCCTATGATGTGGGCTCTGCTTGCATTCATGTCGGCGGCGCTTCTCGGCTGTTACGACTTCTTCAAGAAGGTGTCGCTAAAGGACAACTCGGTCATTGCCGTGCTGTTCCTCAACACCCTCTTCTCGGCGTTGCTTTTCTCTCCGTTCATAATCCTTTCCCGCGCAGGAGTGATAGCAAGCGGCCCGCTTTATGTGCCTTCGGCAGGGCTGCACACTCACATGCTTCTGCTGCTTAAGGCCGTAATCGTGCTCTCTTCGTGGCTGTGCGGCTACATTGGCATAAAGCATCTGCCGATAACCATAGTATCTCCCATTCAGGCCACACGCCCGGTATTAGTGCTGCTGGGCGCATTGCTTCTCTTCGGGGAGTCGCTCAACGGCTACCAATGGACCGGTGTCGTAATAGCCATAGTGTCGGTGTTCATGTTGAGCAACAGCAGCAGACGTGAGGGCATAGACTTCGCTTCGAACAGGTGGGTGGCCTTTGTGGCTATGGCAGCGTTGCTCGGCGCTGTCAGCGCTCTGTACGACAAGTACCTGATGCGTTCGCTCGAGCCTATACTCGTGCAGTCATGGTTCAATATCTATCAATGCCTGCTTATGGGAGTAATAGCCGTTGCGTTGAACGCCCTGTCTGCCGAGCAACGTAGAAGAAGACTCACCTGGCGGTGGTCGATACCCATGATATCGTTGTTCCTGGGCCTCGCCGACTTCTGCTATTTCTCCTCTCTGGCACAGGATGACGCTCTCATCGCCGTAGTATCCATGATACGACGAGGCAGCGTTGTGGTGTCGTTCGCCTTCGGCGCGCTTGTCCTGCACGAAAAGAACCTCAAACACAAGGCTCTTGACATTGTTTTAATTTTAATCGGATTATTCTTCTTATATTTGGGCTCGAAATGAAAAAGTTTTTTGTCATATTGCTCCTCTTTTGCGGCTGCTCGGCAATGGCGCAGGCGCAGGATATACGCAGGCTCTTCATCGAAGCGCCCGACTCGGTGCTTCCCCTCCTTGACAGCGGCAGCCGTGCCGACTGCGTCGATTTTGCCGATGCCGGAATGGTCTACCCCGTCACCAACCGCTTTTCGGGGAAATGCGTAATGAAGGAGCTCAGCGACAGCTATCTGCTGTTGCAGACTTCGGGAGCGTCCACGTTCGAGATGATGCTTCTGCCATGCAACGGCGGCTTCGTGACATGCGTGGTGAATACAGTCTTCGCCGAGGCTGCCGACAGCCGTATCGCCTTTTTCGACAGCGATTGGAAGAGGCTCGACACAGCGAGGTTCTTCACCGCCCCTGCGATAGCCGACTTCTTCACCGATTTAAGCACTGCCGGCAAGCAGGCCGAAAAGTGCGATATGTACCTCGTGGCATTGAAGAGAGGCGACGCCGACAATACTATCGTGGCAGAATATACCATGCCCGACTACATGACCCCCGACGACGCTGCGGCAATAAGACCCTTGCTGAGGAAAATCACTTATACTTGGAATGGCGTTCGTTTTAACGAGTAACGGGTAACGGGTAACGATTAACGATGAACGATTAACGAGTAACGAGTAACGAGTAGCGATTAACGAAGCAATTAATGAGAAGAGATGCTTCGCTTCGCTCAAGCATGACACGCATCGCAAGGGTTTTGTCATCCTCGAAAAACAAATAATGCAGGCGCCTTGAAAAAACGCCTGCATTATTCATCATTTGACAACTGGCTTTATTTTACCAACACCTTTTCTCCGTTTATTATATATATTCCATTTACAGGGTTTTCAACTTTTCTACCGTTGAGGTCGTAAACAGCTTTCACCTTTCCGTTTTCAGCTTTCACCTCTTCAACGTCTGTTGTTCTATCAAAGCGGAACGAAGAGAAATTCTGCGTTCCGGCGGGCAAGGTAAGCCAACATTTGCCTGGCTGGATTGAGAAAGCCGCATCGGTCACTTTGTAGAACATTGGCCCGTCGCCTTTGTTCTGCATTACATAGTGTCCTTCGTTACCTGTAATCTCATAAGGCACCACTGTTCCGGTCAAACAGCCGTCAGTTACCATCTCATTATATTTGCTTGCGTCTACAGCCCCGCTAAATGTCGCTTCAAAGCCGTTTTGCGCATACAGTATGTATGGTGTAAAAGCCTTTATTGCATTCTGTCTGCTGAGTATAAGGTTGTCGCCGCTTGTACTGTTGCAACTATAAACCTCAAGCCCTGCCGGAATTGTCTCCACATCAAACGGTATAATCGCAGTGCTGTATTTGTTTGTCGCCGAAACCTTAAGAGCGACGCTGCTGTTAGCGGCAGCCGTAATGCCGGCAAGCCTCACCTCCTTTGTTGTGTTGCCTGTAGCATCCAACTTTGAGAAAGAGACGTCACGCAATGTTATTTCAGCGTCGCCCGGTTTCAGGTATGCGCTTGGGCGTATATAAACCTTAAGCAGGTCGCCGCTCTTATCGTTGAAATATCTAAGCTCTTCGTCGGGATTTGCAGAATACACAATTACTCGTGTCGCTCCATTTACCTCGCTAACATTCAGCGAATGCGGATATACATCAATCTCTTCACCTTCGTCGTTATAGTCGATATAGCTTGGATATATTCCCGGCTTTACCATTGTAATGCGCGGCTTGCCTGCTTTAGTGTATTCTATTTCCAGGCCTTCGGGCATTACGATATCCAACTGAAAGGCACAGAACCTCTCTTCTGCCTCGCTTGCGTCCAGAGAGAGCGTGAAGTATATATTTGTCTTTGACGTTCCCGGCTCTACGCTCAGGGCCTCTTTTATATAAACCCTCTCCTGTGCTGTTATATTGAATGCAAACAGCATTGTCAGGACTAATAATAGCAGTCTGTTTGTTTTAGTTCTCATGATGTCATCAATTTTTATTTCCACAAATTGCCCCAATCGCCACGATATTCGCTTGAAAGGACTTCATATTCTTTATCGGCGCTCTCGTCCGTGAACTTCAGCCCCGATGTCGTTATTACGTATTGAGGCGACAGCTCTACCTCTTGAAATGTCGGTTTTTGGTACTTTTTCATATCTACTCCAATGATATATTTACAATTCTTACAATATCGAAGACATTTACTGCGCCGTCGCCGTTCACGTCGTAAACATCCTGTTGTTCATCGGCTTCGGCAAGGCTGTAATTGACAATGGATACAATGTCGAACACATTTACGACACCGTCCTTGTTCACATCTCCAGCGGGAGTCGTCTGCACATTCTCCTGCGAGCCGTCTCCCTCCGGCTCGGACGGGTTGAAAGGGTTATACTTGAACTTGGCTACCAATGTCACGTCTTCGGCAGGCATCTGATAGTTGAATGTGGCATTGCCGCTCACAATCACCCCGTTCCTGTACCAGCCGAGGAATTCATAGCCCTGGTTCACATTCGCCGTCAGTGTCACAAAGCTGTCGAACTTCACGCGCGTGGAACTGTTCCTGTTGAACGAACATGCCGCATCGTTGTTAGAGGCAAGCGTCAGCTTGTACTCGTCGCTTGCGCTTGGCTCTTGCGGCAGCGCAGGGACAAAGTCGAAGTGTGCCACAAGAGCCGCATCGGCCGCCCCGACAATATATGTAAAACTGCTCTTGTCGCTATAATACTCTCCGTTGAGCGACCAATGGGAGAATTTGTAGCTGGCATTACGCAACGAATAGCTTACGTTCCTGCTTGTCCCCTCAAGAAATTTTCCTGTTCCGTACGTATATGCCACATTTGCAGGAGAAGAGGCCACCGTAACATTGTAGTAAATGTTCTCATTAGGCTCAGGCGGATTAACAGGGCTGAATTGCGCATGCAAGGACAGCGTGCCCCCCACGAAGAGGAGCAACGCCGCCATCATGTTTTTTATTATCTCTCTCATCATTCCTACAACTGCATAAGAACTTATTCAACAACCGTTTTTTCGCCATCGATAATATAAATGCCATTGGTCGGGCGCTCAACCTTTCTGCCGCTTAAATCATAGACGGTTTTCACATTTCCGTTTTCAGTTTCCACCTCCTCAACGTCGGTTGTTCCGGGAGCGCTTCTTTTGAGCTGGATTTCGAAACGGTTCTCATATGTACCGGCGTCGCTGCTAAACGTATATCCGCCGTTGGCGAAATCATGCACCGAGCCGTCCTTTGTATCCACAAGCAGCACAGAAGCATCCATGCGTTCGGCATTTATAGTGAACAGGCCTGCTGCGGGAACGCAGTAACCGATAAGAACCTTGCCGTTGCCTGCCGGACGCTCATTGATTGCATAGCGTACCTTTTCACTGTCAATGGTGTATATCTGCGCGACACCTGCAGTCTCGAACTTCGCGGCGTCGCATGCAACCTCGTAGCCGAGCGACTGCTTCTCATTGAATACGACACGTGTGCGGTCGCTTGTCGCCCCGTTCTCAAGAACAATGTTCACAAGCCGGCGTTCCGGGTTCACCTCACGTGTACGGCGTGCTGCCGCCTGCAGTTGTTTCTCTTTCTTTTTGTTCGACTGGTTCTTTGTCATCTGCTCGTGGCCGTCAAAGCCTACGGCATCCTGTCCTTCAGGCTTTTGTACAAAGAATGCCTCATATGGCGCAAAGTGATAGTCGTCGTCACCCGGACGTATAGCCACATACTTTTCGCCGTCCCAAACAGTAACAGGGGCAGTGTAGTCCATGTCGGCCATGTCATAGTAGCTCAGGTACGGGTTGCCGGTAAAGTTCCAGCTTGCGTCCTTCATGTTCTCGCTTACATGAGCGACAAGCTCATTGTATTTGTCCTCTTTCTTGAACTTCACATCCTCGATAGAGAGAACTAGAACATCGTTGGCCGAACATTGGAAGATATATCCGCGTGCTGCCTTCAGGTGGTTTTCGTTAATGTCTTTCCAACCGCCGTTGCCATTCTTCGCGCGCTCCTCGCCGTCGTAGTAACGGAAGACATAGTCACTGCCGTTCTCCATTGATATCTTATCGAGCTTTATATCGAACGGGAAGGCGAAGAAGTACCAACGGCCGCCCTTTACGTTGATTTTGATGTTAAGGCTATCGATGTGCAGGTTGTTGTCGCCGATGATTGAGCCGCTTGTGCCGTTGCCGTCGCTGCCAACGTTCACGTCGCCGAGGCTTTGGTTAGGTTCTTCTTCGTCACCCTGTTCGCCCTCTACCACAAAACCACCGCCGGCATTGATGTCTGCATTGGGGTCATTGCCATCAGTGCCTTCTATGTAGGGATAGTCACGAAATAGGTTTAAAAATATAACCAATTGATTGTCAATGTGATAAATATTTTGTATCTTAGCTAAAGGAAATAAAAATTCCTCCGAACACCCTGGAAAAGTGACTTTCGGAGGAAATGAGCAAAAATAACTCATGGCAAAAGTACGAAATTTATCTGACATTCAGCAAGAAATTGCATTTACAGAATTTGATTTTTATCAGCGA
>JAFTRV010000068.1 GCA_017462065.1 Bacteroidaceae bacterium | reverse complement strand
TGCCGTTATATTTCTCCAAAACGCAATACAACATGCCTCTCCGGAGCCCTGAATGTCAAAGAGAAGCCTTTTATGGCAATGCCGGTTTGACCGAAGGATGTTGCTGGCAACTCCTGAGCAAAGGACCGGCAGACTGTTCTTCCCTGTGCCGGGGCTTTTCGTCCTTTTGGCCGCCAAAAGGACATGATAGAACGACAACAAGAAGAATAAACGACAACTGATTAAGGGTAAGAACAATGTAGGAACGTTACCGCTTAATCATCTGAAGTTGCGAATGAACTCAACAATGCTTACACTGAATTTATACTGAGCCTTTTTAATGTTTGTCCTCAGCTATCAATCGCTTGTAGGCAAAAACTCTTTTTTCGTTTACTTGTTGTGTTAAAAGTCTTACTATCAGTTAATTTTTATAAAAAAAAGAAGTATTTTTGTATTATAATTATGCAATATGTGCCAGATGCGGTAATGCATCGCTTACGCTCCAAAAATCATTTAATATTTTATGAAAAGAATTATCTCTTTAATGTTGGCTGCATTGTGTCTTTCGGTACAGATGTATGCCGCCGACAAGGTGACAGCTTCGACAACGTTGCCGTCTAATGGAACGCCTGAGTATCTTTACACTATGATGAACGGCAATAATTATTATGCCGGAGCTACCACGACACCGCAAGGGGGAGGGCGACAAGGCCTTTTCGCATTCTATGCTGTCGATGGCGTTGAAAATGCCTATTATATCTATGCCTACAGCGCCGACAAGTGGCTGAGCTACACAAAGGCTGCGAGCTACTCTGATTGCAAGGCATTCGTTACGCTTTCCGATACTCAGGGCGAGTATTTCTATCTTAATAACTATTCTGGTGACAATTATCAGATATCTCCGTACACAACCGCCGCTTCTGCACAAGCCATTTACCTTAACTGGTACAAGGGCGTAGGTGAAAATGCAAGCAACACTCTTGGACTTTATGGCAACAATGGTGCGACAGACGCCGGCAGCCGTTATACTTTCACTCGCTGTATAATTAAGGAAAAAAGGGAGTATACATTCAGTATCCCGACCGATGTGTCTCTTGTAGTTGCGGGAACTATTTATAATGACGGCGATAAAATTACTGTCGAAGGCTCGTTCGACAAGAATACGGCTACAGTTTCTGTAGCAGAGGGTAAGTTCGGTATTGTTTCAGTAGACGATACGAGCCTCGTTATTACCGTGCAGGTTGTAGATACCCCCGAGCTCCCCGCATGCGAGAAGTACGAGAACGCTTGGGTTTATCCTAAGCAGCAGGACAACGTCGGCGTTGCGAAGATTACCGAGGACAACGGCGTCTATGTACTCAGCAACAAAGTTCTCGCGGCAGGCTTCATGAAGGTGGGCGACGCCCTCTACTTCGCAGGCTCTGACGCTATGGACCTCGTGGCCGGCACCGAGCCCTTCACCGTAGCGTTCGGCAGCGGCGACAACGTTCCCGCTTCGGCAATGACGCTCAAGAGCGTGGCTACAGAGACCCTCTCTGCTAACGCATCGGCTATCGGCGGCGCTGAGCATTATGCAGGCGTTCAGCTGGTCGCTAACTATGAGTACGCATACAATGATACGCAAATAAAAATCGTTTGGCGTGCTGTTCTGCGTGACGGCAGCCACTACCTGCGTACCGAGATGGAGCTTACAGGCGTTGATGACGTAGACATGTATAACGTCATTCCCATGATTTACAACGTGGACACAAAGGCTGCGGGCTCAGCTCCAAAGGTTGTGGGCAACACGCGCGGCGCCGTTCTCATGAGCGACAAGATTTTCGCAGGCCTTGAGACTCCTACGGCGTACAACACTGTAGGAGAGGCTGATGACAGCGATGCATGGGACCTTGCCGACACAATGACAGCATCCTTGACAAAAGATTCATGGACACAGGTTGCGGACGGCTCGGTTCCCGCTCGTGTAACCGAGGCTACGGGTGCAAGCTATCCTAACGTGTATGCATATAAAGTGGAGAACGTGACTCTTACGGAGGGACAAAAGGTCGAAATCACCGTGGAGTATTTAAAAAGCGGTAGCCACCGTTTCAACCTGGGCGGCGCCGACCTGCTTGATTCTAACGGCGACATAGCTGCCGTAGACTATCATAGCGGCTATGCCGGAACGGCTTTCAGCAATAATACTTTTAAATTTACAGCACCTTATGACGGCACGTTCGCTGTTCGTGTATTCGTCGAGAACAAAACTGAGGCAATTGACTCTAATAGTGAAATTACTGTAAATATCTATAACCCTAAGGAGGGCGTAGTAGTAGATACCGATATCGTGACAATTCAGGGCCGTTGGAGCCGCAACACCACTCTCGCCGCAGGCGACACATGGAAGGTGGCTGCCGTAGTAGGCCTTGTAGCGCAGGACGGCACACAGAACGATGCGAACGTTCGCAAGACCCAGAAGCGCCGTTCGTTCCTTGCATACAGCGAGCGTGAGCGTGCAGTGCCCTGGAGAGTATTCCCGCACTATAACTCTTGGTACGAGCTTAATATTGACCGCAACAATGCGGCTCCGGGCAGCGAGCATACGAACTTCACGGAAGAGAATATTCTTGATGTCATGGAGCAGTGGAAGACTCAATTCTATGACAAATACGGCGAAGGCATCGCTGCTTTTGTAATAGACGATGGTTGGGACAACTACGGCCCCTGGACGTTCCACAGCGGTTTCCCTAATGAGATGCGTGAAATGGCTGCATTGGCAAAAGAGATGGATGCCGGCGTAGGCGCATGGTTAGGCCCCGTTGGCGGTTACGGCCAGAGCGGCACCTACCGCCGTGCATACTGGAATGCCGAGAACCGAGGCGGCATGCAGCTCTCTAACCCGGCCTACTATGAGGCATTCCTTACCGCAGCGAATAACCTTGTCTGCAATCAGGACGGCGTAGAGGGCTTCAATCGTGAGACCGACAACTACCTCTTCTTCAAGTTCGACGGTATTTCAGGCCAGTTCTCGGCTGTAGGCCCCGACGACGGCGACACAGGCAACGAGAACGCCGAGGGTATCATCCGTCTTGAGCAGTACGTTCGCGAGAACATGCGCGAGGATATCTTCTTCAACACCACGGTAGGTACTTGGGCTTCTCCGTTCTGGTATCAGATTTCGGACGGTACATGGCGTCAAGAGGCTGACTACGGAGAGATCGGCAATAACTCAATCGACCGTGAGAAGTGGATTACATACCGTGACCGCTTGGTCTACCAGAACTATGTGCAGAACTCTCCAATCTGTCCTATCAATATATTGATGACCCACGGATTTATCCTTACAGAATACGGTGATGTGTCCGAGACAATGGATTACGATGCTGTTCCGCGTGAGCTGCGTTGCGCGTTCGTTTGCGGTTCGGGCATGGTAGAGCTTTATGCCGACTATTCTCTCTTGAACAGCATCAATGACGGCAAGCTGTGGGAGGACATAGCCGAGTGCGTTGCATGGCAGAAGAAGAACGCCGACGTATTGCCCGACACACACTGGGTAGGCGGCAGCCCGTGGACGGGTTCGGCTCACGAGGTTTACGGCTGGGCGTCATGGAACGGCGCTAAGGCAACGCTCGCTCTCCGCAACGGTGCCAACGACGAACAAACATATACATTCACATTGCGCGAGGCTCTTGAGATTCCTGCGAACATTACAGGCGAGAAGTATATCCTTGCCAAGTCGTTCAATGTGCAGGATGCGCTCAGCGGCTTGACTGAGGGCACAGCCATCGACATTGACGAAGAATTGACGGTGACGCTCCCCGGTAGCAGCGTGTTCGCATTCGACGCAGTAAACTGCGCCATGTTGTCTGCTTTGGCGGTTGATACGCTCCTGCCCGGCAGCAGAGCCAATTCGTATAAGGAGATTGTGCTTGAGTTCAATGCGGCTATAACAGGGGAGTACGATGAAGAATCTGAAACGAAAATTGTTCTGAAAGGTTCGGACGGGAATATTGTAACAAATGCATCATATTACGTTAGGGATGAGAACAGTCTTGTCGTGACCCTTGATGCGGAGGTATCTGATGCCGGCAAATATACTCTTGTAATTCCTTCAGGGCTTATCACGCGCGCCATCGACGGCAGCGATTATTCCGGCGAGCATGAACTGAATGTCTATCTTGTCAAGTCGGGACGCTACTACCGCTTGGCTTATGACGCCGGCGATGCCGGGATGCTTTATGTGCAAGGTACCGCTTCAAGCATCAAGGGCGTAGAGATTACATCGGCTTCAGGGGCTGAGTCGATTTGGTATTTCGCCAACGACCGCATACTCTCATACACGGCCGGCAAATACCTGAAAGAGGTTGATAATTCTCGCGGATTGCAAGGCGTAGGAACTGACGGCGGAGAGGTGACATTCGCAGTGTCGAGCCGTGATGCAGGCAAATATACAATGCAATGTACGTCATATCTCCATGTTAATAGTGGAGTCGAGGACGGCAAAACGGTATATTTCTCCGACCATTGCACGAATGATGATAGTACCCTGCATGACATTATCGTGGAGGAGGTAGCCTCTCTGCCGGTAACAATTACGGATGCCGAGTACGCTACATTCCACGCTCCTGTTGCTGTTGAAGTGCCAAAGGGCGTGACTGCTCACACTGTAACAATCAACGGCGAATGGGCTACATTGAGCGAAACTCCTCTTACGGTTATTCCCGCAAATACTGCTGTAATTCTTCATGCAGAGGGCATTACCGAAGATACCGTATTCGATTTTGCAATCACAACAAGCGAGCCTTTCAGCGGCGACAATGCACTTTCAGGTACTGTGGCTGCTGAGTATGCAGGCGATGAGGTGTATGTTCTTGCGAATGTAAATGGTAACGTAGGCCTTTACAAGGCTAAAGACCCTGCATCCTTTGTACTTAAGGGCCATGCGGCATACCTGCCTGCAAGTGAAGTTCCTGCAGCAATGCAGCAGAGCGTAGGCTTCCGCTTCGACTTTGGCGGTACAACAGCGGTTGAGAAAGTAGAAATGAGAAATGAGAAAGAAGAAATATACGACCTCCAGGGACGCAAAGTTGAAAACCCGACAGCCGGTATTTACATTATAAACGGGCAAAAGGTTCTTGTGAAGTAAGCTATAGATAGTTGCCAAAAAACCATAAGACGCCGCTGAATAAATAATGCGGCGTCTTATGGTTTTTGCCTTGTAGCATAATTTCCTTACTGAAAATATTTTAATATATCGTAAAATTGTCTATTTTTGTTCGGTATAATGGAGTGGTGCGGGGTACTGGCAGCCATTAGGGCGCATGTTGCTGCCGCTCGGCCGTTAAAATATTGGCTTATAACTAAATATTTATTATATGAAACAGAAGTTTTTCTTGATGTTGCTGTTGTTGGCAGCGACATTCGGTGTAAATGTCAATGCGCAGGACTATAAAGTCGCGCATGGCGCTGATGAGAATATCACTCATGCTACGCACTATCCGATAGCTGTGGGTGTCGTAGGTACTGTGAGCGCTCAGCAGCAGGTGGACAATATCGCATCCGCGCCTCGTTGCGCTGCCTATTTTGACAAGACAGCCAATGTGTTCGAAGTGAAGAGGGGCGAGACTGTTACTCCTCTCATTACAATCAACGGCGACTGGATGCACGGTTATGTCTTTGTCGATTGGAACAATAACAAGCAGTTCGACGTGAACCTGCAGGGCGACGGCCCTTACATAAAGGGTGAGGGCAACGAGCTTATGTGCTGGTCGCTCTATGGCAAGAATACCGACGGCGACACAGGCTGGAACAGTGCCGGTATATATCAGAGTTCAGGAAATGTACTCGCACCGGGCTCTTTCATTGTGCCCGATGACGCCGAGGACGGTGCCGCGTACCGCATGCGCTATATGGTGGCATGGAACAGCATTGACCCTACAGGCGGCTATGTGAATAACAATAAAGGGGTGGAGACAACGATTATCACTGACGGTGGTTCTATAATCGACGTCATGCTCAAGGTAAGCGGCGAGGCAGGCGATGTCGCAGTGGGCTATCCTATCGATGATTATACCGAGCCTCGTGTGGGCACGACTCCCGACGAGGCCGCTTGGAACGCTCTTCCCGACGGACTGCAGGCTTCATGGGCGTCACGCGACGTTCACTATAAGCTGCACGAAGTGCCTCAGATAATACAAAAGAACGCTGCCGTCGTGCGTGCGTGGAAGGGCGAGCGTGCCAATATACAGGCTGTTCTCTACAGCAAAAGCGACCAGGGCAAGATGACCGTACGCATGACCGAATGGAAGAAGGACGGTGCAGCGACAGGCAAGAACGGCGGCGACGCTCGTTTCGTGAACTATGTCATCACCGACGACTATGTGGCTTGCGGCAATCATCCTATGACTCTGCCTCAGTGGCTTGTTGCCGACGTTATCGACCAGGACAAGCCTCATGCAGTTCCGGCAATGGAGACACGCCCGGTGTGGTGTACAATAGAGGTGCCGCGCGACATTGAGGCCGGCGAATATACAACGGCTCTCGAGGTCGTGAACGAGGCGGGCGACGTGGTGAAGAGCCTTGCTCTGACCGTTGCCGTGGACAGCCACTCTCTGCCCGAGGTGAAAGACCAGAAGTTCCACCTCGACTTGTGGCAGCAGCCCTACTCTGTAAGCCGTTACTACCAGGTTGAGCGTTGGAGCGACGAGCACTTCGAGGCTCTGCGTCCTTATCTTAAGGCTCTCGGACGCGCAGGACAGCGCAGCGTTACTGCAATCCTATTCTATGAGCCGTGGGGCGAGCAGACACACGACCTCTTCGACCCGATGGTAGAGACGATAAAGAATAACGACGGCACTTGGGAATATGACTATTCTGTATTCGACGCATATGTTGAGCTTTGTGCCGAATATGGCATTGACAAGCAAATCAACTGCTTCAGCATGGTGCCGTGGGACATGAGCTTCCGCTATTACGACGAGGCTACCGGCAGCTACAAGAGTATAACGACTACTACAAGCACTGCTGATTACAGAGACTTGTGGACAAGTTTTCTCACAGCCTTTAAGGCTCACCTTCAGGAGAAGGACTGGTTCGAGAAGACTAACATCGCAATGGACGAGCGTGCCGAGAGCGACTTGAACAACGCATACGCCATTGCAAGCTCTCTTGGCTTCAACTGCGCTCTTGCCGGCAACTATCACAGCTCGCTCTGCGGTACATACCGTGACCTCTGCGCGCAGCTCGGCCAGGAACATTACTTTACTGCCGAGCAGCTTGCAAGCCGCAAGGCAAAAGGCTGGGTGACAACCTTCTACACAAGCTGCGCTAACAGCGAACCTAACATCTATACCAATTCATATCCTGCCGAGGCTGCTTATCTGCCAATATATGCGGCTCAGATGAATCTCGACGGCTATCTGCACTGGTCGTGGATAAACTGGGACGAGCATCCGCTCACCGACAGCCGTTTCCGCAAGTTCGGTTCAGGCGATACATACTGCTACTACCCGGGCAACCGTTCAAGCGTTCGCTTCGAGCGTCTTATCGAGGGTATTCACCAGTACGAGAAGATACAGATACTGCGTGAGGAGTACAAGGACAATGCCGAAAAGCTCAGTCAGCTGAACTCTCTGCTCGGCCGCTTCTCAGGCTCTATAGCAGGCGAACAATGCGCGGCCATTGTAGACGACATGGAGGCTTTCCTCAATGGCAAGGAGGTTGAAATTCCTGTAGCTGAGGATGTTACTACGGGTTATTACCGTCTTGTTTGCAAGGATACATCACGCTCTGAATATCTTTACAATAATGCTCTGCTCAGCGGCAATGGCATGCAGTTCACGCTTCAGTCAAGTTCTGCCGTAAATACCAACAACGGTATTTGGCATGTAACGGTAAAGGATGACAACAAGCTTGGCATCAAGAACGGCGACGGCAAGCCTGTCGTTGCCGGCGCAAGCTGGGGCGGATCGGTGGCAGGCTCTTACACTGAGCTTACTGTAGGTGCGACACACGATGTGGGCGAGTTCCGCTATTACTATTTCAGCGAGGCTCTCAACTGTACCAACGGCGGTGCTAATTTTAAGGTAGGCGGCGCTGATTTCCTTACCACCTGGACAGAAGGCGGTTCCGGCGCAGCTGACAATAACTGGCGTTTCGAGCGTGTAGACATGGAGGGCATGAGCGTCTATGATTTGGAAATAGTTGGCGACGCCAATGTATACTTGACATACGCCAACGGCGTTTCAACCGAATATGCGTTCAACGGCGGTTTCTTTGTCGTTCCCGGCGCTATCGAAGAGAGCAGGCTCTCTGTCGCAATGATAGGCAATACTCTCAATGGAGCCGACATTGCAGTCGAGGGCAACAAAATAAAGGTGTCGAATGTGAGAGTCGCTGCGGCTCCTGAAAAAAAGGACCTTTATAACACCAGCAACGGCGACGGTGTGAAGCCTCCTTACCGCATCCCCGGCATAACCACGGCAAGCAACGGGCATCTTATAACTGCCGCCGCGCGTCTTGTGTGCGGTACCGACCCGGGCTATGGCCAGGTGGATATTGTATGCCGCATAAGCGAGGACAACGGCGAGACATGGAGCGACATGATTGACGTCGCTGTGGGCACGGGCAAGACTTCGGCTACCGTGAACTACTTTGACACTGCCTTCGGCGACCCGGCTATTGTTGCCGACCGCACGAGCGGCGAGGTGCTTATAATAGCGGTTGCCGGCTGTACGGTTTATGTCAACGGCAACACTACACGCCAGAACCCTAACCTCATCGCTACGATACATAGCGACGACTATGGAAAAACATGGAAATCTCCTGTGAACGTTACAGAGCAGATATACAGCCTCTTTGATAACGGCAACCCCATTCAGGCCGCTTTTGTGGGCGGCGGTAAGATATTCCAGAGCCGCATAGTAAAGAAGGACAAGTACTACCGCCTGTACGCAGCTATGTGCGCGCGTCCTAACGGCAACCGTGTAATATACTCCGACGACTTCGGGCGTACATGGCATGCTCTCGGCGGAGCATCAGCGCTGCCTGCGACAGGCGGCGACGAGCCCAAGTGCGAGGAGATGCCCGACGGCCGTGTAATTCTTTCAAGCCGTGTTCAGGGCGGACGCATATACAATATCTACACATATACCAATACCATGACGGCTGCCGGCAGCTGGGGCACAGAGGTTATGAGTACATTCTCAGGCGCCGGTCACTCGGCAGGCGGCAACTCAACGAACGGCGAGATTCTTATCGTTCCTGTCCAGCGCAACAGCGACAAGAAGGAGATGTACCTCGCTCTTCAGTCACTGCCTACAGGCAGCGGACGCACCGATGTGGGTATCTTCTATAAGGAGCTTGCAAGCCTTAACGACATAAACACTGTCGCAAACTTCGCCACAGACTGGAACGGCTTCTACCATGTAACTACCAAGCAGTCGGCGTACAGCTCAATGGACCTGCAGGCCGACAACCGCATCGGTTTCATCTATGAGGAGACCTTGACAGGCTTCGGCAAGCGAGACAATCCGGTATCTACAAGCTTCCCCACCGGCGCAGGACAGCATAACTTCGACGGCTTCGACAATATCTATGTCGCATACGACCTCGAGTACATCACGAATGGTGCGTACAGCGTGAAAAAGAACGTGGACCGCCGTGCTTTTGTAAAGGAGTATTTCAAGGCTTACGCCAATGATGCCGCAGTGTCCGAAGAGGTGAAGTCGGTTCTTAACACGGCTCTTGACAACCTCTCAGCAGAGCCTGCTCCGGCAGAGATTGACAACTTGTACAAGATACTCGCAGGTGCCGGCCCTGCCGATAAGTGGGACGGCAGAACGCTTACTTTTACCAATGTTCAGCAGAATGGTAAAGAGTATGTTCTTTATCTCAATGACAGCAACATCCTGAGCATAAGCGAATCGGCTGCCGATGAGGTAGGCGAGGCTGCGCAGTTTCTCTGCACAAAGGAGGCAAGCGGCAAGTACAGCTTTTACAATGAGGAGAAGAAGTGCTACATGATATGGCGTGCCGGCGATAACTTCGGCTACAACAATAATGCGGGTACGCTCGCTACGTATAACGCCACATACTGCGATTGGAGCATCAACGACGGCAGCGCAACGCTTGAGGATACTTATTACATAGTAAGCAAGCGCAGCGACGGAACAACTGACGGCTCGTTGATAATCATGGCTGCCGGTACTTTTGATGCTTGGTCAAACTCGGTAGGCTATGCTGCAAACTACAGTAACCTTTATCGTATCGACGTTGTCGAGACATCGACATGCATCGATGCGATTGACTCTGACAATGAGGCGGTCAAAGGCATCTACGACCTGCAGGGCCGCAGAGTAAGCGAGATTGCAAAGCCCGGCATATATGTCGTTAATGGCAAGAAACTGTTAGTGAAATAAATAATCCAGGGATATATAAAATAAGTCCATGCGGCATTACTGCCGCATGGAATTATTTTATTGATGCTTTTCTGTCGTTACTTTTCCTGCGATTTGTTTTTCAGGAACATTTCGGGCAACGTATATGTAAATCCCAATCTGAGCTGGTGGAAAGGCCAGTCTTTGAATCCTGCTTGGTATTCGGCGTTCAGCGAGAAATCCTTGAAACTCCATCCTAACTTTGTCTTGAGCGTCATAGGCCTGTCGCCGTCGTCCTCCCAACCTATGTACCCGCCGTAATCGACCTGTGCCGTGAACGGGCCGCTGGTCAGCTTGGCAAGCAGTCCGTACATCACTGCGTCGTCCTGTCGCCCGTTGTCGGTCTGCCAGCAGAGAAAGCCTACGCTTGCCGCCATGCGCAGAGCGGTCTTGCTCTTGCCGTGCGACACCGAAAACAGTTCACGTCCTGCAGCTACGTCAAAGAAGTATCCTGGGTCATCGTAGAAGCGTGCCGTGCTGAACGAGTTGCCCGAAGCCGACTTCAAGGCTGCTCTGAGAACGACTCCTACGCCGTGCCTCTTTTCCTCGAAAACAAGGATGTCGGTGCTGACGTAGACATCTCCCGAATCAAAGCCTGTTATAGTACGGTCGGGGTCTTTCACTCTGCGTATCGCATTCACGGCGGCTGTTGTCCTGTGCCATTCGAATATGGGCATCCATATCACGAGATTGACTCTGTGCGTGAACAAGGGTATTGTAGCTCTTGCGAAAAGGTCGGCCGTGATGTCATCTGTCGGCCTCGATGTCAGCGAGCATAGATAGCCGTCGCCGTAAAGTTCGAATTTAACTCTGTCCGATGTCGTTCCGTCCGACATGTCGGGAACTGGGAATGCGTTAGGGCCGAAGAATTTAGTGGAGATAAGTGACGGAACACTGAAATTGGGCTTCTCCAACTGAGTCTGCGCAACGGCCGAGGCCGCAACCGTAAGCATGATGCATACAGCCGTGATTAAACGTCTCATTTTGTATTGTGTCTTGCCTTTTAGGTAGAAACTCCATGCAAAATGCCCTCACCGCCGAAATGTATGCCGCTTGTGCCATGCCTGTACGCTCTTGTCGTACAGTTGAAGTTCTCGTGTTTAAGTAAATGTGTTATAATGCTTTTCGCATCGGTATGATGCAAAGGTATGCAATTTACAATAAAGCGATGCTTTAATTTAGAACAAAATGGCGTTAATAATGAAAAATATGCTTTTTGCTATAGTATTTTACATTTTTGCATTAAAGATTATTGCTTTGCCGAGCGAGAAGGAGGAAAAGCTCGTAGGCTTAACTGATGAAGAACCTGCGAACCGACGTATAGCCGACAGTGTTTTTCACTACGCTTTATTGACAATTGCTTTTTAGTTTGCTATATTTGTGCTATTATTTCCCTGTCGTATTATTTTGTGGCATTTATATAAAAGATGGCTTTTTACAAGGTTGTTTTGTAAAAAGAAATGGAGGCGTCAACAAATATAAGGTAACAAGTGTAAGACTAAATAAATAGGGATAGTCACGAAATAGGTTTAAAAATATAACCAATTGATTGTCAATGTGATAAATATTTTGTATCTTAGCCAAAGGAAATAAAAATTCCTCCGAACACCCTGGAAAAGTGACTTTCGGAGGAAATGAGCAAAAATAACTCATGGCAAAAGTACGAAATTTATCTGACATTCAGCAAGAAATTGCATTTACAGAATTTGATTTTTATCAGCGA
>JAFTRV010000067.1 GCA_017462065.1 Bacteroidaceae bacterium | reverse complement strand
TACGTTTGCCTTCAAAATCCTCATTTACGCTCAGTAAACTGCGGTTTTGAAGCCTGCACAAGCCTTGAACTTTGCTTTTTATTCACCCCCGACGACAAGAGGAGAGCTTTGCTTCGCAAGAGCTCTCCCCTTTATTTTTTGCTGCTCGTGTTGTCGAAACGCTGTGACAGCATATGTGTGTTTTGTGCATTGACAACACTCGCTGTTCGCAACCCACGCTTAGCGTGACTTGTTGCTGCTCGTGTTGTCGAAATGCTGTGACAGCATATGTGTGTTTTGTGCATTGACAACACTCGCTGTTCGCAACCCACGCTTAGCGTGACTTGTTGCTGCTCGTGTTGTCGAAACGCTGTGACAGCATATGCAATGCTGTTACAGCGCATTCATCGCCTTTGTTGCCTAAGCGGCCGCCGCTACGCTCCTCGGCCTGCTGAAGGTTATTGGTTGTTATAAGGCCGAATATTACAGGAACGTCGTATTCTACATTGAGCTTTGACAGCCCGGCTGTAACGCCCTCGCATATATAGTCGAAGTGCGGAGTGTCGCCGCGAATCACGCAGCCAATGGCGATTACTGCGTCGTAGCAGCCGCTTTTTACCATCTGAGAGGCTCCGAATATCAGCTCGAAGCTGCCCGGCACGCTTGCGACTGTGATGTCGCTCTCCTCGACACCGTTGTCAATGAGGGTCTTTATAGCTCCGTCACGCAAGGCGTGCGTTATGTTTTCGTTCCACTCGGCATATACTATGCCTATCTTACGGCCTTTGCCGTTCGGTACCATTGTGGGGTCGTAGCTTGAAAGGTTCTTGAGTTCTGTTGCCATATGTCAATATTAAAATCGAGGCCGGCCAAAATTCTCCGGCCGGCCTCGATTATGTTCTTTAATTCTTATTACTTCGCATTGATGAGACGGTCAATGCCTGAAGCCTCGGGAGACTGAGGATATTCCGTCTTTATTCTGTTGTAAAGCTCTATGGCCTTGTCGTTCTTGCCCTGCTTCTCGTACATTGCGGCAGCGTCGAAAAGGCACTTTGGAGTTACGGTGATGTTCTCTGCATCCTCGGCAGCCTCAAGAACGAGCTTGATAGCCTTGTCAAGGTTCTCCTTCTGAGCGTAGCAGTTGCCAAGAGCGTATTTTACCATAGGAGCTACAATCTTGTCGTCGCCGTCATACTCCTCAAGGCTTTCGATAGCCTCGTCGAAGTTGCCGAGCTGTGCCTGGCAAATGCCTGCGTAAGCGTATGCCAAGTTTGCTGCGTCCGTGCCGCCGTTCTCCTCGATAACCTGAAGGAAGCCTGCGTTGATACCGTCGCCGTTGAGGGCTGTCTCAAAGTCGCCGTTGATGAAATACTGCTCAGCCTTGAAAATGGCGTTGTTGGCTGCCACTTCCTTTGGCTCTGCAATGTAGTGGCTGTATGCGAGATAGCCGACGACAATTGCTACGATGGCCAGAATTGTGCCTAAAAAGGCGTTCTTGTATTTAATGACGAATGCCTCTGACTTGCCAAGCACCTCGTCTGCGAGAATTGTACTCTCTGTCTGTTTTTTGCTCATAGTTATATGTGATTTTATTATTTGCCAATTTCTAAAATGCAAAAGTAATCAAATTCTCGTTAGCTTAAAAATTATAGCGTTTTTTTTTACTATTTTTATCAACGCTAATCCCACCGTTAATCGTTAATCTGTTGAGTGGCACTCGCTATCGCAACCCAAGCAGCATCACTTTCAGCGATGCTACGCATGACCAATTGCTGCTCATGCCGTCGAAGCCTACGGCTTTAATCGTTAAACGCTCCTCGTTAATCGTTAAACACTCCTCGTTAATCGTTCCCCGTCAAACCCATTCACAGCCTTTATTACAATCTCGACCTCTTCGTCGCTCATTGCCGGGTGGCACGGGAGGCTCAGCTCCTCGTTGGCGAGTCTTTCGGCTATAGGCAAGTCTATGTGGCGATACCGGCTGTAGCACTCTTGTTTGTGAACGGGAACAGGGTAGTGTATGAGGGTCGCTACTCCTGCTTGTTTCAGATGCTGCATCAGTTCGTCACGTTCTTTGCAAAAAACGGGGAATATGTGGAATGCATGCGAGCCGATATCTTTGATTTGCGGGAGGGTTATCAAGCGGTTGTCTATTCCCTCAAGGTATTGTGCGGCAATCTCTCTTCTTCGTCTGTTGTCACTGTCAAGGTGTTGAAGCTTTATCCTCAACACTGCTGCCTGGAGCTCGTCAAGGCGGCTGTTTACGCCTCTGCTGTCGTGGATGTACTTCTTGTCGCTTCCGTAGTTGTGAAGCCTTGCTATAGTATCGTGCAATGCTTTGTCGTTTGTGGTCACGGCTCCGCCGTCGCCCAATGCGCCCAGGTTCTTCCCAGGGTAGAAGCTATGCGCTGCCGCGTCTCCCAATGAACCGGTGCGTCTCCCTTTGTATAAGGCTCCATGCGCCTGGGCATTGTCCTCTATAATCAGAATGTTTCTGCTTCGGCATAGATCGGCAATCTCTTCGTCGTAGCTGTTCTGCCCGTACAGGTGAACAAGTATCACTGCCTTGCAGTCAGGCGTAAGGGCGTTTTCGATGTTATCTCTTCCCATAACGGATGTTCCGGGGTCCACTTCTGCGAATATGGGCTTGAGGGCGTTCCCCGAAACGGCAAGAGCCGTCGCTATGAATGTGTTCGCCGGAACTATGACTCCGTCGCCGTCGTGCAGCATGCCAAGTTCCTTGTAGGCTCTTATAATCAGCCACAAGGCGTCGTATCCGTTGCCGCAGGAGACGCAGTGCCTCGAACCAATGTATTCTGCGTATTCCTTCTCGAACAAGGCTGTCTCTTCGCCAAGAAGGTACATTCCTTTCGCTACAACATCTTCAATCTTGCGTTGCAGTGCAGGCTGGAACTTTTCAGTAATCTTGTCAAGTGGCAGATATGGTATCATTCTTCTCTTTTTTGTTCAAGGAATTCATTCATGTCCCGGTAATAGTCGTCGGGCTGGTAAGGGTTTGACGCAAGGACTAATGCGGTCGCTCCGGATGAAAAGTTCCTAAGTTCTTCCCATATGCCATTTGGCAGGAGCAGGGCTTTTGAGGGGTGGTTGAGGAGTATGGTTTTTTCCCGCTCTCCATCGAACACCCGCACCTCAAAGCTTCCCGTAGCGGCAATGATAAGTTCGTGCAGTGTCTTGTGCGCATGCATGCCGCGCGTCGCGCCTCCGGGGATGTCGTAAATATAGAAAATACGTTTTATGTCAAAGTCTATGACCTTGTTGTTCTCTACCACGGTTATGTTGCCTGTAGCTCCATGATGCTTGCCTAACTCAATGATTCGGCAATCGTCTATTGTTGTTTTCATAGTTGGCCGTTCTGTTTGAGTTTGACAAAGGTATCGAAGTCTCTAATGTAGTCTTTGGGGCTGTATGCCGTTGATGTAATGACCAATGCAATGGAGTTGGTGGCGAAGTTCTGTATTCTTCGCCAGGTGCCTGCCGGTACATAGAGCCCCTTGTTGCAACGGCCGAGTTGAAAGGTCTGTTCCCCATTGCCGTCGTGAATGTTCACTTCAAAGCTGCCTGACAGCGCAATTATGAACTCTTCGCTTTTGAAGTATGCGTGTCCGCCTCGTGACTCTCCGCCGGGAACGTCGTATATCCAGTATGTGCGTGCTATGCTGAAAGGCAACAGCCCGTTATCCTCTATGACAGACAAGTTGCCACGCTTGTCACGCAGCTTGGCAATCGTTATTACATGTGCCTCTTGTGTTTTTTTTCTTCTCTTGGCTGACATCTGCACGCTTATTTTGTGCTAATATACTAAATAATTTGAAAACAATAACGGAAATGGCATCTTTATAGCAGCATGTTGCATTTTTTGGCGTTGTCACGGACAATGCAGGCCAGCTCTTCGGCGGTTATGCCTTTGGCTTCTGCCGCGAGGCTGTATATCTCTTCTATCGGCAGCCGGCTCTCGTCGCTCTCTATGAGGATTCTCTCGAGCGGCACCGCTTTTACGCTTTCGGCATTGAAATGCTCGCCGAACGAGACGTAAAGCCCTGCCTTTATCAGTTGCATGGCCTGTTGTGGCTTGCCTCTGAAGCCGTGTATTATCCAGGCCTGTTCGGGGGCTGTCTCCTTATGCATGGCTATGATGGCGTCAATGCTCTTTACGCAATGTATTATAAGGGGTTTCTTTATCTTCTCGGCAAGCATGGCGTGGGCACGGAACGCCTCTTCCTGAATCTCGGTACAGCCGCCTTTCAATTTGTCGATGCCGCACTCTCCAACTGCTATGCAGTTGTCATTCTGAGCAATTGCTTCAACAATCTTGAACTTCTCTTCCCAGTCGTCGGAAACATTCCACGGGTGTATACCTGCAGACACTTTTATTCCGGCAATATGCTCCGTGCCGCAGTTGTAAATTGCGGGCTTTCCCTCTGCGGGCGGCATGTGGGTGTGAATGTCTGTAAATTCCATACGCTTGCGTAGCTTGTCACGGAACAGGGTCGTATCCCGACCCTCCCCATGGGTGGCAGCGAAGAATGCGTCTTACGGCAAGGTACAGCCCTTTTATGGGGCCATGCTTGCGGAGCGCCTCTATCGCATATTGTGAGCATGTGGGGGTGAAACGGCACGACGGCGGAGTCATCGGCGAGATGACATGCTGGTAGAACTTTATCGGCAGTACAAGTATGTCTACGATTATTTTTCGCATACGACTTCCGCTTTTGATAGTATGCCGTTCAGCAGCTTTCCCATCTTTCGCTTCAGGTAGGCTGTGCTGCTTGGCTTGGTGTCGATATACATTATGGCCACAGCGACCTTCTTGCCGCTCTTCTCAAGGGTCTCCACAAAGGCGTGCTTCTCGGTGCGGTAGGCCTCGCGCATGCGTCTTTTCAGCAGGTTGCGGTCTACGGCGTGCTTGAAGCGTCGCTTGGCTACGCTTATGAGTATTGCGGCCGTAGGCTCCTGCTCGCCTTCTGCCTGCTCCATGAACACGGCGCGCAGGGGGAACGACGTTACCGATGCGCCCTCGGCATACAGCTTCTCAATAGCTTTCTTGCTCTTGAGATGCTCTTTCAGGGGGAATGTGTTTCGTGGAGTGGGCTGTTCCATTTCGGTAACTGTGATAGGGTTGCTATTGCTAAAAAAAAGGGGCTGCTCAATAGCGCCCCTCTCTTTATGTTACTTGTTGTTCGCTGTAAGGAATGCGTCCAAAGCTGCCGGCATGTTCGTCGCCGTGGCGGACGGCGCCTCAAGGTCGAGCCTCAAACCGTTATCCTTTATGCATTTCGCTGTCACGTTGCCGAAGCATGCGATCAGCTGCTCGCCTTGAACGTAGTCGGGCACGTTCTTCTTCAATGAGTCGATGCCGTGCGGGCTGAAGAATATAAGCATGTCGTACGACTTGATGTATTCAGCGTCAATCTCTGTGCTTACCGTGCGGTACATCTCGGCCTGCGAGTGTGCAATCTCGTACTTGTCGAACAGGGCGTTTATCTCGGCATTGTGTACGTTCGATGTGGGCACGAAGAACTTCTCGGTCTTGTGCTTTGCGAAGAGCGGCTCAAGGTCCTGAATGTGCCCGTTGCCGAAGAATACCTTGCGCTTGCGGTACTGGACATACTTCTGACTGTAGAGTGAGATGGTCTCGGAAAGGCAGAAGTACTTCATGTCATCGGGGATGGTCACTCTCAGCTCTTTGCAGAGTGTAAAGAAGTGATCGATTGCGTGACGTGAAAGAAATACTATTGCAGTGTGGTCTAAGATCGAAACCTTCTGCTGTCTGAACTCCTTTGATGTAACACCCTCAACTTTTATAAAGGAACAGAAGTCTATCTGCACCTTATGCTTCTCCGCCGTATCAAAATATGGAGACTTTCCTGTAGCTGGTTTTGGTTGTGAAACCAGAATCTTACTTACCTTCAATGTTCTAAATTTTTGCTGTTAGAAACTCACTCATCTGTAGTGCGAATTTCCACACAATTCCCATTGGCAGAAATTCAAGTGCGCAAAGATACAAAAAAATATCCAAATAGTTGCGTCTTTGAGTGAAAATGATTTTTCTGAGGTTGTTGAAAACCGTGTATGAGTATATCAGCAGAGCAAAAAGTAGATAAAATTTCACAAAATTAATAAATCTGTCGTGAGCGAAGAGTATTGTCATTCCTGCGGGCGCAAGAACGAAGCCGAGCAGCTTTAATGTAAAGAAATATACTTCGCTCCACCTCTGCGACTGCTGCTTCGTGAAGAGTATGTTGTTCACGGCGTTGTAGCTGACGTATTTGAACAAAAGTACAGCAAGGAACAGCAGCAGTATTATGCCGAACAGCCCGGGAGTTCCGTTTGCGGCGCTGTAAACGCCGCTTTCTGAAAGGAGTTTCGTGACTATTACCATTGTGTAGAACGCAGTCTGCCCGTACATGAGGACGTTGCATATTCTTGTAATGTGCGTCCTGTCGTTATATGGGGTGCTTTTGCTCTCGTAGTAGAACATGCACTTAAGGCGTTCTAATATGCTTGCGCCATTCATCAGGAACACGTACGAGATGCCTATGATGTTCAATACGAACATTGTCATCACCATGTTGTCGTTCAGCATGTTGTATGGTACGGGAGTCCCTGTCATAACGCTGCGTATTTTCTTACTGACGCATCCCACAGCGGGGTGTTCCTGATAATCTCGATAGCTTCGGCGGGCGTGCTTGCCACGCTCCATATGCGGCTGTGTATCTCGCCCATGAAATGCTCTTCGACAGCCTTGTTGAGCTGTGCGATGAACGGGTCGTAATAGCCGTTGATGTTAAGTATCACAATGGGGTTGAAGTAGAGTCCGAGCTGCTTCCATGTTATTATCTCGCTAAGCTCCTCAATTGTGCCGCAGCCGCCAGGCAGGGCGATGACTGCGTCGCTCAGCTTAGCCATCATCTGCTTGCGTTCATGCATGTCGCGTGTTATGTGCAGCTCCGTAAGCCCCGTATGGTGCCAGCCTTGCTCCACCATGAACTGCGGAATAACGCCTATGGCCTTGCCGCCGTTGTCCAAAGCTCCGTCCTCGACCTGACGCATGAGCCCGATGCTCCCTGCGCCGGTAACCACGGTGATGCCCTCCTTAGCAAGGAGCGTTCCCAATTCATACGCCGTGTCGCCGTAAATCCCGGCAGCCTTGTTGCTCGATGCGCAATATACGCAGACTCTGTTTATCTCCATTGTTCGTTCTTTGTCTTAAGTTAATTTCCCCATGTGCCTCTGTCGAGGTTGCGGTAGCCTATTGCCTCGGCAATGTGCTGGAACTGTATGTCCTCGCTCTTGTCAAGGTCGGCGATGGTACGGGCGACCTTCAGTATGCGGTCGTACGCCCGGGCCGAAAGGTCGAAGCGGGTCATCGCCGTCTTCAGCATCGCAAGGCTGGTGTCGTCAAGAATGGCATATTTCGCTAAGAGCTTCGGCGTCATCTGGGCGTTGCAGTATATGCCTTTCTCGTTCATGAAGCGTCCCTCCTGTATCTTGCGGGCCGCAATGACACGCTCTCTGATAGCTGCGCTCGGCTCGCCCGGGGCAGTGCTTGAAATCTCCTCGAACGGCACGGGTACAATCTCAATCTGCAGGTCTATGCGGTCGAGCAGGGGGCCGCTTATCTTGTTAAGGTAGCGTTGTACCTGCCCGGGGCTGCATGTGCAGTCCTTTGTCGGGTGGTTGTAAAAACCGCACGGACAGGGGTTCATCGAGGCCACGAACATCACTCCGGCGGGGTATTCTACTTTGTAGTTGGCGCGCGCCACGCATATCTTGCGGTCCTCGAGCGGCTGACGCATGACCTCAAGCACGTCTCTGTTGAACTCGGGCAGCTCGTCAAGGAACAGCACACCGTTGTGCGCCAGTGATATCTCTCCCGGCTTGGGGTTGGCGCCTCCGCCGCAGAGGGCTACTGACGAAATGGTGTGGTGGGGGCTGCGGAAAGGACGCTGCGTTATCAGCGACACTCCGTCGGGCATCATGCCGCTTACAGAATGTATCTTTGTGGTCTCAAGGCTCTCCTCCAGCGTGAGCGGGGGCAGAATGCTTGGCAGGCGCTTCGCCATCATTGACTTGCCGCTTCCCGGAGGGCCTACCATTATAAGGTTGTGACCGCCAGCGGCGGCTACCTCCAATGCACGCTTCACGCTTTCCTGGCCGCGTACCTCGCTGAAGTCGAACGGGAAACTGCTCTGCATTGAATAAAGGTCCTTTTCTATGTCTACACGGAACGGCTCAATACACTCTTCGTCGTTCAGGAACCGTATTACCTGCATGAGGTCGCCCGCTCCAAGCACTGATATGCCGTTCACGACAGCCGCCTCGGCAGCATTGCCCTCGGGCAGTATTATGCCTTCGTATCCCAGTTCCTTTGCTTTCAATGTGATAGGCAGGGCTCCTTTTATCGGCATCAGCTTGCCGTCGAGCCCCAGCTCGCCCATTATAAGGTATCTGCCGAGCTTCGCCGCCGATACGGCCTCGTCGGCGGCAAGTATGCCGACAGCTATCGGAAGGTCGTACGCCGACCCCTCCTTCTTTATGTCGGCGGGAGCCATGTTCACAATAATCTGTTTGCTCGGGAAACGCATGCCGTTGTGGTTGAGCGCTGAGTTTATGCGTTGCTGGCTCTCTTTAACGGCATTGTCGGGCAAGCCTACAAGGTAGAACTTTATACCTCGCAAGGCGTTCACCTCAATGGTGACGAGCGTAGCGTTGATGCCCTGAATGGCTGCTGCAAGGACTTTTACAAGCATCTTTTATTTGCGTTTTGATGGTTTCCGTTTTTCCTTTTTCTCTTTCTCTTTTTTCCGCATCTCCTGCTCTTTGTCGTACTTTGTCGCAAGCGAGTCGATGAGGCTGCCGTCCTCTCCGAGCCTTATGTCGAATCTGACAATTCTTTGGTAGGGGTTCACGAGTATTGAGTAGGGCAGGGCGCCGATGTTGAACTTGTTGGCAATCTCGCTGCTGAAGGCCTCTGTCTCGCAGACATTGTTCCCGATGATGCTGTCCCCCTCCACTCTCTTTTTCCATGCGGCGGTGTCGTACTCCAGGGCAATGTTCAGAATCTCGAAATTCTTGCTCTTGACGCTGTCTCTGAGCTGGCGCAGCTTGCCCATCTCGCCAATGCTCCTTTCGTCCCACGGAGCCCAGAATGTCACTAAAAGGAACTTCTTGTTGAAGGTGCTTAACGTAACCTCCTTGCAGCTGTCGGCCGTGGTGTATGTGAACGACGGGAAAAGCCTATGCAGGGTGTTGCTGTTCTTTTTCTCAATGCTCTTGTTGGTCGTCACCAAGTATTCGTGGTCCTGCAGTATGCCGCCTAACTTTGATATTAGGCTTCTTATCTGTGAATTGTCCGGTGCGGGCTTTTCGATGAAGCAGCGGCGCAGAATCTCTATGTTCACGTCGCTGACAGGGTGTCTTTTTATGAAGCTTTCGATAGAGTCAAGCCTCTGCTTGTCGTTCCTGCACTCCTCGAGCAGTGTAAAAATGCTGTCGTGGAGCGACTGCGTAGCCCCTCCCGTGACACTCCATCCGTGCTGCCTGATGGTGTCGCGTGAAATTTTCGCTTTCACGCCCGGCTCGGCGTAAAGCGTTACCATGCTGTTGTCGGGCATTAGCATGGCAAGAGGTATTACGGTGTCGGTCTCGATGGAGTATGTGAACCTGCCGTGCCCGTTCGTGATAATGGAATCGACTCTCTCGAATCGGCCGTCGAGGCCAAAGATGAGTATCTTGCAACTGTCCTCGCCGGCCTTGCCCTTTATGGTATAATGCATGCTCTCGCCATTGCCGCATGAAGCTATGACGAGAAGCAGCATAAGGTATGTGAGGACTCTTCGGCTCATTTACTGCTTGTTGGCACGTTTGCGTTCCAGTTCGTCGAGAATGATTTTTCTCATGCGCATCGACTTGGGAGTAACCTCAAGGTATTCGTCCTCTTTTATATACTCCAAAGCCTCCTCGAGCGAGAATATCGTGGGCGGGATTATTCTTGCCTTGTCGTCAGAGCCGCTGGCACGCATGTTGGTAAGCTTCTTGCTCTTTGTGACGTTTATTACAAGGTCGTTGTCGTGGATATGCTCGCCTACGACCTGTCCGGCGTACACCTCCTCCTGCGGGCTTATGAAGAACTTGCCTCGCTCCTGGAGCTTGTCAATGGCGTATGCGAACGCAGTGCCGCTCTCCATGGCGACCATAGAGCCGTTGGTGCGGCGTTCAATCTCGCCCTTGTATGGCTGGTACTCCTTGAAGCGGTGCGCCATGATGGCCTCGCCTGCCGACGCTGTAAGCACGTTGGTGCGTAGCCCGATGATGCCTCGTGAAGGGATGTTGAACTCGATGTTCACTCTGTCGGCCTGCGCCTCCATTGAGAGCATCTCGCCCTTGCGGCGCGTCACCATGTCGATAATCTTGCTCGAATAGTCGGTAGGCACGTTAATGGTAAGCTCCTCGATGGGCTCATGGCGTACTCCGTCAATCTCCTTGTATATGACCTGCGGCTGTCCTACCTGCAGCTCATACCCCTCTCGGCGCATGGTCTCTATGAGCACCGAAAGGTGAAGGACTCCTCGGCCGTAAACGGTCCATGCGTCCTCCTCCGGGTCTTTCTTCACCCTCAGGGCGAGGTTCTTGTCAAGCTCCTTGTCAAGGCGCTCCTGAATGTGGCGCGATGTCACGAACTTGCCCTCCTTGCCGAAGAACGGCGAGTCGTTTATGGTGAATAGCATGCTCATGGTAGGCTCGTCGATAGCGATGGGAGGCAGCGCCTCGGGGTTCTCGAAGTCGCATATGGTGTCGCCTATCTCGAATTTCTCAAGGCCTACTATTGCGCATATGTCGCCGGAGCTTATGCTCTCGGTCCTTTTGCGTCCGAGCCCCTCAAAGGTGTGCAGCTCCTTGATTCTCATCTTGCTCTCCTCGCCGTTGCGGTTGATGAGCGTGATGTTGGCGCCTTCGGTGAGCGTTCCTCTGTGAACACGGCCTATGGCGATGCGTCCTGTGTATGGCGAATAGTCGAGCGACGTTATGAGCATCTGCGGAGGTCCCTCCAGCTGCTCGGGGGCGGGTATATGCTCGATGATAGCGTCGAGCAGGGCGGTGAGGTCTGTTGTCTCCTTACGCCAGTCAGTGCTCATCCAGTTGTTCTTCGCCGAGCCGTACAGCACGGGGAAGTCGAGCTGCTCCTCGGTCGCCTCGAGCGAGAACATGAGGTCGAACACCATTTCGTATACCTCCTCGGGGCGGCAGTTGGGCTTGTCCACCTTGTTCACGACAACTATCGGCTTCAATCCAATCTGCAACGCCTTCTGCAGCACGAAACGTGTCTGCGGCATGGGGCCCTCGAATGCGTCTACAAGCAGAATGCAGCCGTCGGCCATGTTGAGCACGCGCTCAACCTCTCCGCCGAAGTCGCTGTGTCCCGGAGTGTCGATGATGTTTATCTTGGTGTCCTTGTATTGGATAGATACATTCTTTGAAAGAATGGTTATGCCTCTCTCACGTTCCAGCTCGTTGTTGTCAAGCGTGAGCTTGTCGTTGTCCTGCTCTTTCAGTAGGTTGCCCGCAAGCATGAGCTTGTCTACGAGCGTTGTCTTTCCGTGGTCTACGTGAGCGATGATTGCGATGTTTCGTATCTTTTGCATATGTTGTCTTTTAACTGTTCTTTTTCTCTGTTCCCGAACGCAAGTGCGTTGCACTTGCAAAGTTACAACAAAAAGAGCGAATTTCAGTGCCGAAAGGCCATAATAGTGTTTGCGAGGCCCGATATTTTGTGTGAAAACAAGTCTTTGACTAATTATATCGTTAAATATGAATAATATAAAATAATATTGTATATTTGTGAAAATTAGATGTTGTGCCCTTCATTGAGATGCAAGCCGCATGGTCTGCGGCTCTTGCAGGGCATGCGGAAGGGGGCACGTATGCCGCTTTGATGTAAATACTGTAAAATTTATAACCTAATCTAATACCTTAATTTATGAGAAAACTATTTTCTATGTTGCTGATTTCATTGGCGACAGTTACGGCATGGGGACAAGACGCTTTGTAGCGTGTTCCTGTATTTGAAATGAACGAGGCCGGCTCAAAGTTCTACCGAATTCCGGCGCTTGTAAAGGCTAAGGACGGCTCATTGGTGGTTCTTGCCGACAAACGAGGCGATGCGTTGGGCGACTTGCCTAACATCATAAGCGTCGTTGCCAAGCGAAGCGCCGACGGCGGAAAGACATGGGGCGAAATGGTTACGATAGCCGGGGGAGACGCTACTGCAGGCACTACGTACGGCGACCCGGCGGTGGTGTTGGACGAAGAGACCGGCAATCTTGTTTCGGTATTCGTAGGAAATGAGAACTATGGTACGAACTGTGTAGGTCTTTGGGCGTCGAATTCAAGCTATCCGTTGCGTCTTTACAAATCGGTAAGCTCGGACAACGGCGTAACGTGGACTGCCCCCGAAGATATCTCCGAAGCGGTATATAACGGCATCTACGGCTCAAGGAACAGTTGGATAGGTCTCTTTGCCGGCTCAGGCAATGGCCTGCAGCTTAAGAAGGGAAGCAAGGCGGGCCGCCTTATGTTCGTGGTGGCCGCGCGTGCCGACGGTAGTTGGGGCGGCGTCATGCATAACTATGCGATATACTCCGACGACAACGGCGCTACATGGAATGTCTCAAAGAATTATGCATGCAGCAACGGCGATGAGGCTAAGGTCGCGGAGGCAGAGAACGGTGACATTGTCATGAGTATAAAGAACCGCAACAAAGGCTACCGCCTTTTCTCACGCTCTACCGACGGCGGCGAGACATGGACTGCCGCCGCACAGAACACAGACGTTCTTGACCCGGCTTGCAATGGCGACATGATACGATATGAGCATGATGGAAAGTACTATCTGTTGCACTCAATGCCCGGAAGTTCCTCAACGCGCGAGAACGTGACTGTCTATCTCAGCTCCGATGGCGGCGCTAATTGGGACATCAAGCGTCAGGTATATACAGGCTATTCGGCTTACTCTTCATTGGCTGTGCTTGACGACGGCACGATAGGCATTGTAATTGAAGAGGGCAAATGGGATGGCGGCTTGCCCGGGGCGGACGGCTTCAACCTTGCATACTATAACTTCACGCTCGACTGGCTGCTCAACGGCAAGGAGCCCGTAGTTCCAATGACAGAGGGCGTGCTCGACCTCAACGGCTCACGCTACATGAGCATCGCCAATTCCACAGCCTTTGACGTGCCTGCCGGGGGCGAGGCCGGCTTTACCGTTACATGCAAGGTGAAAATCCCGAAGTATGTGAATGGCTCTAATATGCGTTTTGTAAATAACCGTGCATACGAGGGTACCGACAATAGCGGCACTACAGGCTTCGACCTGTGTGGTGGCAACAGCCCTTCGCAGGCTGTCTCAGTAAATCTCTCTTATGACGGCAAGCCATGGGGCAACAGCTTTGTATGGCAAACAGGTCTAAGTGAGAATGTTTGGGCACACCTTGCTTGGGTTCTGGACGGAACGACGACATATCTCTATGTCGATGGAGTCCTTAAGGAAACAAAGACCGGCATGCCGACGCTTGGCATGCCCTCAAAAGCGGATATCCTTGTCGGCGCCGGTTATACGACCAATGACGGTCATGCCGTGGAGCCGGCTTTCTTTACCACAGGATACATGGATGACGTCCGTTTCTACAGCAAGGCTCTATCGGCAGCCGATGTGGCATCGGACAGGACCGCTACGGTAAGCTCCGGAACCGACGCTCTTGTCGCCGCTTATGACTTTGAGAATATCGTGGGCTACGAGGTCGAGGATATCTCAGGCAACGGTCATACAGGCACCCTTGTCGGCTTTCCCGAGGAGGTGCAGTACACTGTAACGGTTTCGGCAACCGAAGGCGGTACGGCAACGGTCAATGGTGAGGTATCAGCCATTGTTTGGGACGGAGAAGAGGCACAGCTCGAAGCGACCCCGGCCGACGGATACAAATTTTCAGGCTGGCTTCTCGACAATAGTGTCGTAAGCACAGAAAATCCATACACCGTTACGGTGAGCGAAGACCTTGAATATGTCGCTAAATTCGTAGATAGCGGCATCGTGGAATATACACATATCGAAGGCAATTCAAGCCACGAAGGACGTCGTTTCGACTCGTTCGCGATTACCGACGGGGCGTCATCTCTTGAGGTGACAGCGATACAGCCGGCATTCTATTCTCCAATGTATTCAGACAAGACACATCTTGTTTTTGAGACGGCTCCCGGAGCCGAACTTTCCTTCACTTCATTCACATGGGTCGGTTGGTGGATGCATGCCTATGCGTATATCGACTACAGTGTTGATGGAGTGTTCGACAAGGTTCTGAATGCAGACGGAACAACCGGCGGCGAACTCGTTTCGTACAATTTTTACAGCTTGTCAGGCAACAATACCGGCTATGACAGCCATGGCAATTTATCGGATGCAGAACATGCTAACGAAAACAGCTATAACGGCAGCAAGGGCTTGCCTTCGTTCGTTCTCCCTGCCGACCTGCAGTCAGGCGACTACCGCATGCGTATAAAAATAGACTGGAGCAACCTCGACCCTGACGGCGATGCCGATATAAAGAAGAATGGCGGTTGCCAGTGCGATTTCATCGTGAGAGTGGCCGGCGAAACGACAGCTGTATCTGCTGTAGATGGCTCAATAAGCATCAAGGCTTCATGCGGCAATATTGCTGTGAGCGGCCATTCGGGCAATGTCCAGATAGTAAATATGCTTGGTCAGGTCGTGGCGGACGCATTCGTCGCCGAGCAAGCCTGCATCAATGTCCCTGCGGGCGTGTATATCGTGCGTGCAGGCGAGTGGAACGTGAAGGTTGTAGTGGAATAACTAACGGAATACACTTTACAATACAAGAGGGTGGCTTTCGGGGTCACCCTCTGTTTGTAAGCGGTATCGTCTTTTCTGTAAAGTACGCATAAACAATATTTTTTAAGTTTTTCGTCGAAGAAAGGTTGCTAATTCGGAAATTAGCTGTATCTTTGCATCCGCTAAAAGAATTTTTAATCATTTAAAACATCAAATCTATGTATTTGGATTCTGAGAAAAAGAAAGAGATCTTTGGCACATACGGAACGTCTAACACTGATACTGGTTCAGCTGAGAGCCAGATTGCTTTGTTCTCATACCGTATTGCCCATTTGACGGAGCACCTTAAGGCTAACCGTAAAGATTATAGCACACAGAGAGCTTTGACAATGTTGGTAGGTAAGCGCCGTTCGCTCCTTAACTATCTTAAGGACCGTGACATCAACCGCTACCGTGCTATTGTAGCTAAGCTCGGCTTGCGTAGATAATCTGCGTAAAGGAATGCTTAAAGCGAGGTTTTCAATGAAAACCTCGCTTTTTTTGTTATATCTCAAGCCGTTTTTCTTTTAATGATAATAGAAAGCAGCACCATACCTCCTATGAGCATAGGGTAGTAGAGGTGGGGTATAATCTCCAATGGCGAAATCCTTGAAAGCCCCGACGCCATGAGCAGCTGCGCGCCATAGGGAATGACGCCCTGGACAAAGCACGATGTCGTGTCCATGAGGCTTGCCGACCTGCGAGGCTCTATGCCGAACTCCTGCGATATGTTGCGTGATATGTTTCCTACCGTAAGAATGGCTATAGTGTTGTTTGCCGTGCATACGTTCGCCAGGGCCGTTAGCATGGTAATGGCAAGCTCGGCGGTACGCTTTGACTTCACCCGCTTGGTGACAACCTGAATAATGTAGTCAATGCCTCCGTTTATTCTGACAATCTCAAGCAGGCCTCCGGCAAGCATTGTCACCATTATGAGCTCGCTCATGCCCGTTATTCCGTTGCCCATCTCCGTGAACACGGCAATGCCGTCAATCGTTCCGTACGCAAGGCCCATGCACGCAGCTATGACAATGCCCGTTACAAGCACGAGCAGCACGTTCATGCCTGCAAGAGCGCACACGATGACAATTATGTAGGGAATGCATTTGAGCGACTCCAAGAATCCTATCTGCTCAACGCTTGCGTTCTCTATGCCGTTGCCCGAAAACGTATATATCAGCAATGTCACAAAGGCCGCAGGCGTGACAAGCTTCAGGTTCGTGCGGAACTTGCTGCTCATTGAGCAGCCCTGCGTCTGCGTGGCGGCGATGGTGGTGTCCGAAATGAACGACAGGTTGTCGCCGAAGAATGCGCCGCCTACGACAATGGCCGCGAGCCATGCTACATCGCAGTTCATCTCCGCCGCAAGCGCCGTCACCACGGGTGTCAATGCGACAATGGTGCCGACAGAGGTGCCTATGGAGAGCGAAATGAAGCAGGTGGCGATGAAAATGCCCGCCGGGAGAAACTTTCCGGGGATAAGGCTTAGCGTCAGGCTTACGGTAGCGTCCACAGCTCCCATCGCTTTTGCGAGCGATGCGAACGCTCCGGCAAGCACGAATATCCAAATCATGTATAGTATGCTTGTATTCGCCACGCCCCGCGAGAAACTCTCAATGCGTTCGCTCAGGCTGCTTTTGCGGGTGACGGCAACGGCATATGCCGACGCAACGAGGAATGCTACGGTAATAGGTATCTTATAGAAGTCTCCTGCCATGATTGAGCCTGCGAGGTATACCGTCAGCAGTACAATGATTGGCGAAAGCGCCGTCAATCCTTTTCTTGTGCTTATCTTTTGCATGGTGTTCTTTTTGATTGTGTCTTCGGCAAAGGTATATAAAAAAGATATATAAAAAGAGAGAGCGACCGAATTAGTCGCTCTCCCAATTGTCTATAGCTTGATTTTCTTACTTTACAAGCACCTTGCTTGAACGGATGATATTGCCGTTCTGCATCTTTACAAGGTAAACGCCAGCCTCAACAGCAATCTGTGTCGGGTTCTTAACGAACTCAACCAACTTGCCGTCTACAGTGTAAACCCAAGCCTTCTCTGCGTTTGCGATATTAATTGCGCCTTCAACGCCCTCAGCTGCTGAGATGCCCTCTGCCGCAACCTCGTCTACATTTGTCGTAGAATCGCCAATGCCCTCAGGCTGCTCAGCCTCGCCCTGGTCGCGTGTGTTCACAATAACACGGCCTGGGTTAGAACCTTCGATTTCAACACCAAAGTCAATGGAGAAGCCCTTGTTGTGATAACCGGTTGGGTTGAATGCTGCGGGGAACCATGCGTCAGAGAATACTATACGCAAGCAGCTCTGTCCCGGTGTTGCATTCGTAGGAACTGTGAATGTGTAGGAAACACCACTTGTCTCAAAAGCCGGTGTACCTGCACGCACGCTTCCTGCGAAGAATACACGCTCACCCTCTGGGTCTGTGGTAGTGCTGCCGTTAGCAATTTCGTTCGCAGTTCTTTCTGTCGGCAATGGCTTGTCAAAGTCGCCGCTACCGTTGAAGTCAATCCAACCGCCGGCGAAGCACCATCTCAAACCGTCAGGTTCAGATTTGTCAGTGAACGGTCCGGCTGTTGTCGTGTTAAATGCCTGGAACTGGATTGTTACGGTTTGACCCTGCTTAACTTTCAATACCTGGTTTCTTGCGTTTACATAGTTCGTACCATCGGCTACAGGAGCGTTGGCTGTGTAGTTGAGGTTCTGTGTGGCGCCGCTTGTCTTTACGTATGTAAGATAACGTCCATTCTGAGCATTGGCGATACCGTCGGAGTCTACGTCAATAGTACTCATGCCGTAGTTGCCGTACTGCTTGTACTTGGCAGGCAAAGAAGACTGAGCCGCACGAGGAATTTCAACCCATGAAATTGGAGAATATGTCTTCTGGTCTACAGAAACAGCGCGAACACCTACATAAGGCTTGTCATTCACGCTCTCGAAGTCAATGTTAGGAATGATAGTCGCCCACTGTGATGTAGTACCGACAAGTGAAACCTTGCCATTCTCGCTGTTCTTGTAAAGGATTTCGAAGTGGCTGATGTTTGCTTCGTCGTTGTAAACCAAGCCCCAGTTGGCACGTGTATTTGCTGTCGCATTGACATCCCAGTGCAGCTTGACAGTCATAGATGTCTTTGTCTCGTTCTTTACTTCTGCAACGAGGTCCTTAACGTTAGAAGGAGTAACGACTCTGTTGTCATTTATTTCAAGCTTGCCTACATAAAGCTGATAGTTTGAGTTGCTGCCCTTTACTCTCAGACCGATACGCTCGATAATTTTGCCTGTAGATATTCCGCTGAGGCTGATTGTCTTCTCCTCCCATGTGTTGCCGCTAAGAGCGCCGTAAGCGAATTCTCTATAGCTGCTTTCGCCCTGTAACTTGACAATAAGGTAAAGGTCGCTCGCTTTGGTGTTCTTAAGCGTCTTTACGGCAAGTTTAGCGTATGGGTTTGTACCTGCTACCTTAAGGCTTGTCTTATACATAATGATGTCGGTACCTGCAGATGTAGAAGCACCTGTAAGGTTAATACATGAACCGCCTGTGTATGCATCAATGTGTGTATAGTTCACGTCAATTTCGTCTGTAACAGTAGTCGTGTTGGCTTTGTAGCGCAGCCAACGATACGTAGGAACGATATCTTGAGAGCTCATGTTGTACCACTCTCCTGCAAGAGACTGCTTGCCCTTGTAGTAGTAGCGGTCGCCGTTGCCGAGCGTGAAGTGTGTTTTGAAAGGAAGGTTGCCCTGGATTGTAGAGCGTTCGGGAATCCAAGATGCCAGGCCTGCAAAGCCGCCAAGAGCCTCTGATGTGGCTGTTCTTTCCCAACTGAAGCCTGTTTCGGCTATAGCGGGGCGTGTCGCCGGGTTACGATATCCGCCGGAGAAGCCGCGCTCGAGCAGTTTCTGATAGTTCTCCTGGGTGTTGAAAGCACCATCGCCTACGTTGTAGCTGTAGAAACGGCTCTGGCTGTGTTCGCCCCAAAGGCACAAACTTACCTCTTTTGAAAGGCCGTTGTTCAGCTTTGTCCATCCTCTGTTCTCGATGGATGCAATCCAAACGCCGGCATAAAGGCCTTTAGTCGTGCCCATTGCAGCTTTTGCAGCACTAGCGCTCGTGGCCATGCTGACAGAGAATGCACCGCCTGAATAGTTAAGCATAGTGTCATGTGTCTTGCCTGTAGCGGTCTTGCCGAACATATAATCAACATTGGCAGCAGTCATTGAACTGATCATTGTATACAGACCGCTGTGATAGTTGGTAAATCCGCACTCGGCTGCATACTTGTATAGCTGCTTATGGAAGTTGACGACGTCTGAGTCATTGTAACCGGTAGCCTCCCAGTTGTAGTTGATACCGTCAGAACCAAAGAACATCAATATGTTGATAAGAGGCTTTACGTACATGAAGTCTCCGTTGCTGTCTTTCTTCGTAATAAGAGCCTCATAGGTCTCGGAGCCTTCGCCTCTGCCACCTGTGGTATCAAAGAACTTGATACCGCTCATCATGTCTGTACCATTGCGGTGAGCAGCATCGACCCAAGCACCGGGAACAGTGAATATACCGTGGTTCCATGCACCGAAGAGGTTGGTGTACTGCCACATAGAATATACGTCAGCAAGGAACTTGCCGCATGGGTAACCTACATCGGCAGCCTTGCCCGCATCCATAGGAACGTTCATCCAGAGGTCGCGCTCCTGATAGGTGTCGCTTAAAAGCCTGTCTTTACGGCTCATGATTTCTGCCTTACGCACGTGAGAACGCACGAACGCAAGGTCGGCTGCCTGAATACCCGCTGCTTCGAACTCTGCCATAGTAGGATAGTTGCGTCCTTTTTGCAAAGCATTGTAGAAAAGAACGAGTAATTTCTCGTCACCAAAACCGCTGAAGTCGTATACCTCTTCTGTAGGTATTGTTGAGTTGATAGTGCCATTGTCGCCGCTGTTGTCTGTCGAACCGCTGTTGTCGTCTTTCTCGACAAGCTTCCATGTCGCGGCACTGCTAAATTCGGCATTACAGAATGGGTAGTATGTGCCGCTGACAGACTCTGTCTTGAAATATTTGCTGCCATTCATGATGTAGTAATTGCCATTTCCGGCAGTTGCGAATGTCAGTAACGACTTGCTTGAAAGGGCATCGACATTCCATTCCTGACAATAGATGTAGTAGCCGCTCTTTGTCTTCAGATAGTAACCTGAACCGGCTGCTTCAAATGTGAAAATCTGCTCGTTGTTTTCTGCTTTGTACGCAAGATTTACACCGCCAATAGGTCCTTCGGTGTGCGCTACATGGTCTGCAGCATTGAGATACAAGCCTGTAGAGGTGTCTTGGATACGATACTCCTTGCTTGTGTCAATCTGCGCAATTGCACTCATTACGATGCAAAGCGACAATACAAACATTGTAATCTTTTTCATTTTTTCTCTTTTTAATGGTTAATATGATGAATTTCTTTTTGTAATGCTTGTTTTTGTTGTGCCGTGTTTTATTTGTTAATAAACTGTTTTTGTTGGCGTTTTGTCTGCTCGTGGCTATTTTTGCGGACAAAATGCCATATGCGCTAAAAGGCTTTTATACTCTAACTTAGCAAATGTAATTATTTTATTGAAAAAAACATCTTAATATTATATATTTTTCATCAAATAAGTCAATTTTATAATCATATTGAAATATTGGGGATAAATGCATAAATGATTAAAATGCAACAAAAAAACGCAGCTTCTTAATCGAGAAGCTGCGTTAAATATGAAAGTTCGATGTTTAGAAGTTCGGAGCGTCCATGACATCCCACCAAAGTGGCGTGCCTTGCTCGTCGGGCAGCCCGCCTAATGCCTGGATACCTGTGCTCTCAACAATCGCTACTTCTGTCGGGTCTGTAGGCACCCAGGGAATACGTCTGATAATATCGCCTGGGAAGAGGCTGCCGTCACCGTCGTCAGGGTTAAGTACGGGGAACAGCTTAGGATATCCCGTGCGGCGCAGTTCGGTCCAAGCCTCAGTAGATAACGGGAACAGTGCTATATACTTCTGAGTGATGATCTTTTCGAGCTTCCTCTCTTCACTATCTCCATCATTCCATTTTACACCAATCTCAGTCACGCTTGGCCAATCTTCGTCATCTCCCATAGGATCAATATTCTTGTACTTTATAGGCTCGGCAAGGTTCATGTAGTCCTCCAAGTATGTAGTATATTTCTGTTCCTCCATAAGATATTCAGCCATCATCGGGTCGGCAAGGTCGGCGTTCTTGATACCTCTCTCATAGAATTCCTGAGCGGTGCCTCCCATGTTCCAGCCGCGCAACGCTCCTTCTGCACGCAGGAAGTCTGCCTCAGCCCATTTTACGAAATAGAGGGGAGGCATTGCCATGCCGACAAAGTCGTTGTCTATTGTGGAGTATGCTTGGCGCATGTTCTCGTTATATGTCTGTCCTTGTCCAACGTAAGTGCCTGAACGGATACCGCAAATGCGTGTTCCTGCCGGTGTCACCTTGCCGGTTACTTGGTTGATGATGTCGTTGCTATTAGGCTTGAACAGGTATTTCGTATACGGGTGGTTAAGGCTCATCAGAAGGCTCTCGAATGAAGCGGACAAGCGTGTGTCGCCCCAAGACGAGATGTTGATAAGCGGGTGTGCAAAACCTGTTATGGCTCCGAATATTCCCATCTGATGGTCGGCGCTTTCAATAACTCCGCTCGCTACAGCCTCTTCGGCCCAAGTTTGCGCCTGCGCTTTATCTACCTTGACAATGTGCATGGCCATTCTCAGCTTCAATGAATTAGCGGTCCTGATGTATGGCTCCATTGACATTACGCCTGTCAGTAGGTTGCGCGTGCTGTGGTCATAGGTCATCATTATCTCCTCAATCTTGGCCTTATACCAATCGGGGCGATTCTCGTAGTACTTCAAGCAGTTTACGATGGTGTCGAGATTCTCAACTATCTTGAAGTAGATTTCGTTGATGGGGTTGTAGGTCTTCGGACTCTCGGAGTTCTCCTTGTCCTCGAAATAGGTGTAAGGCCCTGAAAGGTCGGCGCGCTCTTGTGCCATTATGCTGTAGAACAAGAGGTTAATAGCCTTAATTTCCGGAATCGAATCTATCATCGGGTGGTGAAGGAGAGGTACGATAAAGTTCTTCGTCATCGTATATGCTCCATGGGGGTCGCCGTTGAACTCGGCAGAAACGTTATATGTCGATGTTAAGGAACCGTACATAAACTTCTTGTGAGGTACGGTGAAGTACTGAGCATAGTTGTCGGGACCGAGCGAGAACTGACGCTGATATGCGTGTTCGCCGGGAACGCTGCCCTCTTTGCCGCCTCTCATGCAATATTGTCCCGAAAGGCTTGTGCCCAACATCTTGTCTTTGTCCAAAGAATCAAGAGCGAAATTCACTCCTTCCTCTGTGGGTTCAAACATATACTTGATGGTGTCGATGTTGCCGCCTCTCAAGCTGGTGGTGTTCGTCGTAATCTGGTTTACGCCAAGCTCGTCTCCCGGGTCGTCAAAGTCAAGGCAAGACTGCATCGCCATTGATGCAAAGAATATTGAGCCTGCTAATAATATATACTTTTTCATAATTGTATTTTTCTGTTTTTGTTAAACATCAGATGTGCCTCATTAAAGGTTTACCTTCAAGTTAAAGCCGAATGAGCGAGGTGATGGGTAGTTGAACATGTCAATACCGCCCAAACCGTTCGCTGTAGAGAGCGATACATCCGGGTCAACAGGAGAATCTTTGTAAATGAAGAATAGGTTGCGGCATACGAATGATATGCTCAAATTCTTGTATTCGCCGAACAGGTTGCGGAATGTGTAACCGAGTGACAGCTCACGCAAACGGAAGTTCGTAGCATCGTAGATGTAGCTTGTAGCGTCATTCGTTCCGACGTATGTGTAGTAGTCTTCAACGCCGATCATGTCGCGGCCGTCATTCAAGTACATCGCATGCTTGTCGTTCGGCATGTAGAGGCCCTCCTCTTCGGCATACAAACGTGCAGCTCCGGAACGCTCCGATGCTCCGAGGTAGTCAAGTTCTGCCTCTGTCAAAGAGATAACCTTGCCACCGATGCGTCCGTTGATAAGGAAGTAGAGCGTGAAGTCTTTATATGTGAATGTGTTAGACCATGAGAGCTGGTAGGGGCTGTTCAGGTTGCCTGCATATTTCTGGTACTTTTTATATGTCTCGTATGTACGTACCAAGCCTCTTTCGGGGTCCACAGAAGCATAACCGCCGTTCTTGATTTTTACATTCTTTGTATTGGGGTATGTGTGGCTTGTGAGGTATATGTCTCCTTTCTTGTGAACGAGTTCGCCGTCGCCGGTTATGTTATATGTGCCGTCTGCGGCTTTGTAAACATCTTCACGATAGCGGGTAAAGTCGCTCACGTAGATGTCACCGTATGAGCCGCCTTTTCTGTAAAGGAGCTGTATTCTGCCGTTTGCCAGTTTTGTTGCAAGGTCCTTGTCGTTTCCACTCTCATCCTTTGCCGTAGCCTCAATTCTATTATGGTTGTATGAGAAGTTGAGGCTGGTCTTCCAACGCAGTTTGTTGGTAATTGCCCAGTCATAGCCTACGGTCATCTCGACACCCTGGTTGCGGATAATACCGCTGTTTACAGGCTGGGACTTGCCCGATGTGCTTCCGACTTCGAGGTAGGACTTATGCATAGCTGAATTATAATAGGTAATGTCCAAATTCAGGCAATCGCGGAAGAATTGCATCTCAAGACCAGTCTCGAAGGACTTTGTCTTTTCAGGCTCAGGTATAAAGCTGTTTCTTGATGTAACGCCGGTAGTGCCGAGCTTGTCGTTTGTGCTTACTGCGGCATAGACCACATTAGGTATGGAGTTACCTACTTCAGAATAGCTCAAGCGGTACTTCGCATAGTTGAACCATTTTGGCAGTTTTATAATGTCGCTAAGAATTGCGTTTGCTCCGACACCGAAGTAGCCGTAGCTCTCTTTTGTTCCGAGGTAAGCGAACTGCTTGAACGGGCGATACCAGTCGTGACGGTATGACGCATCAACGAAAACTACATCTTTCCAGCCGATCTGCGCTGTAGCAAGTGCTGCTTGGTCCCAATTGCTGCTTTTGCTCTTGCCGGTAACGCCGGAACTGCCTGATGACGGGTCGAAACGGTTTACTGCTGTAGAGATAGGCAATTGCTCTCCAGGCTGTGCAGAAACGATGCCTTGCGTCGTCATGTCAATTGTAGCGGCTCCTATGTATGTATTACTGTTGTAGCCCTTGATGGTGTGGCCTACATAGCCGGCTGTAGCCGAAATAGACCAGTCTTTTCCTAATTCCTTGTTGTATGACAACATATAGTCGGTGTAGATTTCGTTCGTGCGGCTGTTGTCGAGCCAGTATCTGCCGTAACGGTACATCTCAACGTCGTACCATGTCGTTGCGTAGTTGTAGCCCTCGCCGTTATATTTGGTATGGTCGAGCGATACGCGTGCCTGCAAGTTCAAGCCCTCAATGATTTTAAGCGTGCCGTTGAATGATGCCGAGAAACGATCCTCGATATTCTCGTCATAGTTCTTTTGGGTCAGCCAATAAGGGTTGTTGTAGCCCGGTGCCATGTACGAATAGTTCTGCATTGGCCCTGTCAGCAGCACATGGCCTGTCTTGTATGTATAATTGCCTCCGTTCTGAAGGTAATATACCTGTGTGCCGTTGCCTGACTCGTCGCCCGAAGAGTACCACTGGCCTTGCTGTTCGTAGTTGTCCTTGTAGTAATCCATGTCGGTATCACGCGGGGTGGTGTAAAGGTGGTAAATGGGGTTGCCTACCTTGCCGCCGCCTATACGGTTGCGTGTCTTAGTCTGTACGTAGTTCACGTTTACACCGAGCGTGAGGCGGTCCCATAGCTTGTATGTCTGGCGGAACGCAAACGTATTACGGTCGTATCTGTTTGAAGATACCATACCCTGCGAATATGTATTGGAGTATGATGCGTATGTCTGGATTTTTTCTGTACCGCCGGCAACGGAGATTGAGTTTGTGGTCATGATGCCGGTGTTGAAGAATTCGTTTATGTCATTCTTCGCATAATTGCGCAAGTGAATGTTGTTCACGAAAGAGTATTCACCTGTGCCATTGTCATAGAAATAGTTCTTTGTGCCGTTGATACTGATGTTGTGAGTGCCCTCGCCGCTCAGTCTGTCGCCCCAACTGTTGTATTTGAACTCTGACGAGCCATTTACATATGCACCATATGAGTTCTGAAGGTTAGGAGTCATAAGAGGCATGTCGAATGTGGTATTTGAGTTGAATGTGACCTCCATTTTTCCCTCTTTGCCCTTCTTTGTGGTAATCATGATAACGCCGTTCGCAGCGCGTGAACCGTAAAGAGCCGCAGCATTAGCGCCCTTAAGGACGTTCATCGATTCAATGTCGTCGGGGTTAATCATTGACATGTAGTCGGAACCCTCGGTTACGTTTGACGATGTGAGGCTCTCGGGAGAGCTTGCCTGTCCGCGGATGCTGTTCGTCATAGGCACTCCGTCTACAACGATAAGAGGCGCGTTCTCGCCCATGATAGACTTGTTGCCGCGCAAAGTGATCTTTGACGCACCACCTGCGCCTCCGGCGCTCGGAGTGATGGTGATACCCGAAATCTTACCTTCGAGCGAGTTCACGATGTTTGCGTCAGGGGCTTTGAAAAGGTCGTCGGCCTTAATGAGCTGTGTGGCGTATGTCAGAGACTTCTCCTTACGCATGATACCCATAGCCGTAACGACAACCTCGTCAAGGGCCGTGCTCTCTTCTTTCATGACAAACTTAAGGTCCTTGCCGTTCCATACCTGGTCGTCGCAAGCGTAACCCATAAGCATTACACGGATGCTTGAGCCCTTCTTTACATTGCTGAGCTCGAAATTACCGTCAAAGTCTACAGAAGTTGAATTCTGTGTTCCTACTACGAAAACCACAGCGCCGAATACCGGCTCTCCGTTTTCATCAATAACTGTTCCCTTGACAGTACCGTACTGCTGTTGCTGCACGGCGTTTGCCGCTGACGCATACGCAGGGGCGAATGACAATGTCATGCCCATGAATGTTGCAACCAACAGCGACTTCGCAACTGTTTTTAGTAGTTTCATATTAGTTTTTTTTAGTTCGACTTTCATGCCATGCAGGCATTACGGTCATGTTTATTTAGTTAATAATTATTGTTCTTTTTTTGTCGGGGTTTCGGTAATTTTATGCTTGTTTATATAAAATTATACTATCCCACGGCTTCAAAAATAATATATTATTTTTATATAGGCTAAATATTTTTGATGTTTTATTACGTTTTTTTTAGAAAAAAGGCGGTTTTAACATGTCCCGCACTTATTTGTATGTCAAAAAAGCGTAGGCAGCGAAAAAATCGCTGCCTACGCTTTCAAGTGTATGAGTGCCTTTACTTAATCTCCCATGTCTCGTTCGTTTCCAGAAGTTCGCTGAAGCTGTGGTACTTCTTGCTCTGCTTTACCTCTTCGACCTGAGCGTAAACCGCCTCGTTGTATGTGATAGCGTCTACATCACGTATTACGCCCAACGCAACGGGGAAGTCAGGACCCTCCATGAGCGCTAACTTAAGGTGCAGGGTGGTGTCCTTGCAGTGCGCGTCGTGAACGAGAATGTCGTTTTCCGTTATGCCGTTCTCGCCGATTCTCACAACCTTAAGGCCGAATCCCTCCTGTACGAGGCCGTACTCTCTGTTCTCTCCGAAAATCATAGGCTTGCCATGCTCCAGGTAAATGGCGTTCTTTGAACGGCCCTCCTTGGTGTATACGCTCTCGTGAGTGCCGTTGTTGAATATAACGCAGTTCTGAAGCACCTCGACAACCGAAGCGCCCTTGTGCTGCGCCGCTGCCTTGAGACATGCCACCGCCGCCGGCATGTCTGTCGCCACGCAGCGGGCGAAGAAGTTGCCTCTTGCGCCGAAGCACAGTTCCGCAGGGCGGAACGGGTCCTCAACAGTGCCGTACGGCGACGACTTGCTGACGAATCCTCGTACCGATGTCGGAGAGTACTGTCCTTTGGTAAGGCCGTATATGCGATTGTTGAGAAGTATCATGTTCAGGTCGATGTTTCGGCGTACCGCATGAATGAAGTGGTTGCCGCCGATGGCAAGGCCGTCGCCGTCGCCCGACACCTGCCAAATGGTAAGCTCGGGGTTGGCAAGCTTGGCTCCTGTAGCTATCGCTGCTGAGCGGCCGTGTATCGTGTGGAAACCATAGGTGTTCATGTAGTAGGGGAGGCGTGACGAGCAGCCTATGCCCGAAATTACTGCAATGTTGTGCGGGGCGACGCCCAGCTCGCCCATTGCCTTATGCAATGCTCCAAGGAATGAATGGTCACCGCAACCCGGACACCAACGCGGCTGTCCGAACTTGTAATCTTGTGCTGTGTATTCGCTCATGTCTTATTCCTCCATAATTTTAGTGAACTCCTCGACAAGCGTGGCGACAGCGAACGGCTGTCCTTTCACCTCGTTGTAACGGTGGAGCCTGATATTCTCTATTTTTGTCTGAAGGTAGCCTGCGAACTGTCCCATGTTCTGTTCGGCTACGACAACCTTGCCGTACTTGCGAAGCACCTCGGCCGTGTTGCCCGGCAGCGGGTTAATGTACTGGAAGTGCGCAAGGGCAACTTTCTTGCCTTCGCTACGCATCTGCTGCATAGCCTCGCAGAGGTGGCCGTATGTGCCGCCGAAACCGACAATGAGCAGGTCGGCGTCCTCGTCGCCCTCAACCTTCAGCTGCGGTATGTCTGCGGCAATCCTTGCGACCTTTCTCGCACGTGCCTCTACCATGCTGTGGTGGTTGGCGGGGTCGTTGCTTATGGCGCCTGTAGCGGCGCTCTTCTCCAAGCCGCCTATGCGGTGGGCGAAATCGGGAGTGCCGGGCACGGCCCAGTAACGCACGTCGTTCTCGGGGTTGCGTTTGTACGGGCTCCAGCCCTCTCGCATGTCGGGGGTGACGTAGGGCGGAACTATTGCCGGGTACTGCTCGATATTCGGCAATTTCCATGCCGCCGAGCCGTTGGCGATGAATGCGTCGGTGAGCAGAATGACCGGCGTCATATGCTCAACTGCTATTTTGCATGCATTGAAAGCGGCGTCGAAGCAGTTGGTTGGCGAGGTCGCCGCAATTACGGGTATCGGGCTCTCGCCGTTGCGTCCGTAAAGCGCCTGCAAGAGGTCGGTCTGCTCGCTCTTGGTCGGCAAGCCTGTAGAGGGGCCGCCGCGCTGAACGTCAATGATTACCAAAGGCAACTCGGTAATGACCGCAAGGTTTATCGCCTCGCTCTTGAGGCATATGCCCGGGCCCGATGTCGATGTGCATGCCAATGCGCCGGCGTATGCCGCGCCTACTGCCGATGCGCAGCCGGCAATCTCGTCCTCGGCCTGCATGGTGACGACGCCGAGCGACTTGTGCTTGGCAAGCTCGTGAAGAATGTCTGTGGCAGGGGTGATGGGGTATGAGCCTAAGAAGAGTCTCATCCCGGCTCTCTCGGCAGCGGCCATAAGACCGTATGCTGTCGCCTTGTTGCCGTTTATGTCCATGTACTTGCCCTTCTCCTTCTTGCCCTCGCTCTCTATGCTGTATGTGTGCGAAATCGATGTGTGGGTGTTGTGGCCCATGTCGTATCCTGCCTTGAGCACCTTGATGTTCGCCTCGGCTATATCGGGCTTCTTGGCGAACTTGGCACGGAGCATGCTTTCGGCAAGGCCGAGGTCACGGTCGTATATCCAGCATACGAGACCGAGCGCAAGCATGTTCTTGCAACGCACGATGCTCTTGTTGTCGAGTCCGCTGTCTTTGAGCGTCTCTTGGCAGAGCGACGTTATGGGGCAGGGAACGACCTCGCAGGTGATGCCGAGCTCCGCTATCGGGTCGTCGGTCTTGAACTCGGCTTTCTGAAGGTCCTTCTCGGTGAACGAGTCGGTGTCGATGATAATGGCGCCTGTGGGCTTGCAATACTTGTGCTGCGTCTTCAGGGCGGCAGGGTTCATCGCAATGAGAATGTCGCACTTGTCACCGGGGGTAAGCACCTTGTCGGCTCCCACGTGTACTTGAAAGCCTGAAACGCCTGTCAGCACTCCTTGCGGGGCGCGAATGTCGGCAGGGTAGTCGGGGAATGTACAGATGTCATTTCCGACAGTAGCCGAAATTGTAGAGAAGATGTTGCCGGCAAGCTGCATGCCGTCGCCGGAGTCGCCCGAGAAACGGACGACAATCTGGTCTACCTTTTGTGTGTTGTCACTGTTTGTCATGTTATGGTTAGTTGTTAGTTGTTTGTCCGGGTCAAATTTCTTAAACATTTATGAAACGAAAAAATATTTTCACACAAAAAAAGAGGGGTAAACAGAAAAGGGTGGACATATGATTGAAGGCGGTGCCGCGGCACCGCCTTCAATCATATGTCTCCTCCGTAGTCGTCATACCCGCTGCTCGGTATCTCCTGTTGCTTGCGTTTAGGCATTTTCGCTTTCATGTTTCCAAAGCTGTATGTAAGGGTGAAGCCGAATGTGCGTCCGCCGTGCGAGTTCTTGGAGTCACGGTAGAAGCTGTCGTTGCTCGTGACTGAATGGCGGCCTCTTGAATCGAGAAGGTCACGGGCGTTGAGGCTCAGGCTCCAATGGTTGTCGAATGATTTGCGGAGCCCGATGTCGAGCATGTAGCTTGGCTCACGGTAGCCTTGAGCCACAATGCGTTTTGCGTTGTAGCGTCCTGTCACCTGCATTGTTATGCCCCAGGGAAGCATTGCGCTTGCGGTAAGGCGGGCGTTCCACGAGAAGTTCTCGCTTGCCTTGCCGGTAATCTTGTGCCCTGCAATCATATACTCGAATGCGTCGAGCTTGTAGTAGAAGAGGTTTACGCTTGTCGTTATGTCAAGCACCTTGAACAGTCTGTTCTTGCCTGTGATTTCGAGTCCGGCCGATTGCGTCTGCGACACATTCTCGTGGGTCGTATATATGATGCGGCCCTCGTTGTAGCTGATACGCTCAATCACGTCGTCGGTCGTGCGGTAGTATGCCGAGAGGGAAAGGGTGTGGTCTTTCCAGTTCTTTATGTAGTTCAGCTCGAATGCGTTAGAGTACTCCGGAGTCAGTTCGGGGTTTCCGTATGAAATGTTCGTAGAGTCGTTTATGTTCTTGAAGCTGTTGAGCTGTCCGCCCCAGGGACGGCGAAGGCGACGGGTGTAATTTGCCTGTATCTCGTGCCCGTCTCCAATCTCATAGCTTATGAATGCGCTCGGAAAGAGCTTGAAGAAGTTCTTGTTAGTGTACGGCGCTTCAACGCCGCTCTCCTTCTTCTCCCAGTCTATTGTTCTTGTCTTTACGTTCCAGTATTCGCCACGAAGCCCGAGCTGGAACCCGAAACGCTTTATTCTGCCGGAATATGTCCCATACAGGGCGTGTGTCTGCTGGCGGTAGTTGAAGTCATTATACAACTTGCTCTCTACGGCAGTATGTTCCTTGTCCCTGTATGTGTTCACTCTGCTCTTGTCGTTGGCAAAGTCGCCCTTGTAGCCAGCCTCAATGCGGTGGTTGTCGTTTATCTTATATTCGTAGTCGAGCTTTATGCTTGAATTGGAATTCTTGATATTGTTGCTCTGAAACTGATAGCTGCGTGCGGTGTCGGCCGTGGCAAGGAAAATGTTCTCCTGCTCAAAAACGTTGTTGTTGTCCTGTTGCCATACATGGTGCCCTACAGAAAGGTCCAGGAAATGGGTGTCGCTCCAGCGGTGTGTGTAGCCTAATTCTGCGTTGTACATCAACGGCTTGCCGTGCTGGTTGGTGGTGCGTGTGAATTTTTCTGTCATGGCGTTCACTGCGCCGTTGCCCAGAATGCCGTTTTCGGCGTCAATGCGGCTCTTGTTCTTTCTGTCGCCGAACGTTCCCATGAGGTTTACGTACAGTTCATCCTTGCGTGTCATTCGCCATGTGAGGCCGGCGCGCGCAAAAAGGTTGCTCGGGTTGTGCGTGCCGCCGCTCTTCTGGCTCAGGTAGCTCCGGGAATCGTAATATTCGGCGTATGTCTCGCCCTTGTTCTTGAAACGCATGTTGCGGTAGTTGAGGTTGGCGTAAGCGTCTACAGCGCCGCTGCTGTAATTGAAGTTCGCTCCGCCGTTGAAGCCGCCGTTCGTGTCGGCGCCGGCCTGAGCGCTGCCGTAATAGCCGGCTTTGCGGTCACGTTTCAGAATGATGTTTATGATGCCTGCCGTGCCCTCGGGCGAGTGCTTCGCCGACGGGTTGGTTATTACCTCAATCTTTTCGATGGAACCGGCCGGCAGCTGTTGCAGAATGTCGCCCTGATTGTCGCCCGTAAGCCCGCTTGCCTTGCCGTTTATCCACACCGTGACGCTCTCGCTCCCTCGCAGCGACACGGTGCCTTCAGTGTCTACCTCGACCGAGGGAATGTCTGCCAGCACGTCGCTCGCCGACCCGCCTGTCAAGGCTATGCTCTGGTCTACGGTGAAGATGCGCTTGTCTATCTCGAAGCTCATCTGCGAGCGTTGTTCCGTAACGACGACCTCTTTGAGAATCTTCTTGTCGGTCTTGAGCTTTATGACACCGATATTGACGCTCTTGCCCTCGGCGGTGACGCTTACGCTGCGGCTGTCGCTGAGGTAGCCCACATAGGAGAATTGCATGGCGTATTCTCCCTTCTTGGGGTTAGGCAGCGAGAACTTGCCCTCGTCGTCGCTGCTGCAACCGGCGACGGGCGCAGTGGCCCCTTTAGGAATGAGGGCGACCGTGACGAAGCTCAACGGCTCGCCGCTGTCATTGTCGATAATAGTGCCGTTTATCGTGCCGGCAACCTGCGCTTTCAGGCATATCGGCATAATAAGCAACAGACTGTACAGTATCCTTTTTATCATGTGTAACGAGTGGCTTGCTTTGTACTCTCTTTTCAGTCAATGAGGTCGGTTATCTTGCCGCTTATCTGCATTAGTGAAATCTCGCAGAGCTTGGTGGAGTATTCGACGGAGAGCAGACGCTCCTCGGCGTCGAGAAGGCTCTGCTGCGCCTCACGCATCTCAATGCCCGACAGGTCGCCGAGCATGTAGCGCTCTTTGGCAATCTCATGGTTCTCTCTTGCAGTAACGACATTCAGCCTTTCAAGGTTCAGAAGCTGAAGGTTGTTCTGGTATGCCTGCCACAAGTTGCCTAAGTCCGCTTTCAGCGACAGCTCAAGCTGGTCACGCATTAGCTTCACGTTCTCAATCTCAATCTTGGCATTGCGAATCTCTCTTCTGCGGTTGCCGTTGAAGAGGTTGAAACCAATGGTTATGCCGGCATTGCCTCCCCAGTTGTTGCGGTGAACGAAGCTGTTGTTGCCGTATTGGTTGAATCCGTAGTCGTACCCGGCATTGAGCTTTACATAGGGATAGTTGCGTGACATTACCTTCTTGTAGTCGAGCTTGGCGATAGTGTTGCTCTGCTCGGCAAGCAGCAACGATGCGTTGTTGCCAAGAGTGCAGTTCCACAGGTCGGTGAAGTCGAGAGTGTCGTTTATGGCAATCTCTCTCTCGGTCGTCTCTATCGGGGTGTAAACCTGGTCTATCGCCATCATCTCGTTCAACGCTATGCGTGAAGTGATGACAACCTCCTGCTGCTTCATGTACTGAGCGCTGTCGGCATTGAAGTCTACCTTTGCCTGCTGGTAGTCAAGGCGTGAGAAGTTACCGATATTGTACCGCTCCTCCACAATACGCAGGCGTTCCTTAGACAGCTGTACGGCATTGTGGTAGTTGTTAAGACGCAGCCTCTGCTGAATGAAGTTGTAATACTCAGCGGCAAGCCCGGCAATGAAGTCCTCGAGCGCAATACGGGTGTTTGTCTCTCCCATTGTCTCAAGGACCTTGAGCTGCTTGTAATCGGCGCTTATGTTAAAGCCGTCGAAAATGGTCCAGTTAAGGTCAATGCCGGCAGTCACGTTCTGGTCGAAAATGTTGCGGTTTTTCTGTATCTCGCCCGTTTCCCGCACCTCGGAGTTATTGCTGTTGAGCAGGGCGTTGTATCCGGCGTTGAGGTCGAGCGTAGGCAAGAAGCCCGCATTGGCAACAGTGGCGTTGTTGTGAGCTATCTGCTCCTTGTTGCGTGATATGCGCAGCGAGTAGTTGTTCTCAAGGCCTATCTCGATGCATTTGCCGAGCGTGTAGACCTGAGCGTCGGCTCCTGTAAGAATGCCGGCTAAGGCAAGTATGATAATTGCGAGTCGTTTCATATATCCTCTTTCTTAATGCGTTCTGTTGAAATGTAACTGTATATTGCCGGTACGATATACATTGTCAGGAATGTCGAGAATAGCATTCCGCCGACAACGGCAGTACCCATAGCGATACGCTGGTTAGCGCCTTCGCCTGTGGCGAATATAAGCGGGACAAGTCCGAGTATTGTCGAGATGCTTGTCATAAGGATAGGACGCAGACGCTGCAACGAAGCGTTGGTTATAGCGTCTATCTTGCTCTCTCCGCTCTCCTGTTTCTGGTTGGCGAACTCAACGATCAGAATGCCGTTCTTGGCCACAAGTCCTATGAGCATGATTATGCCAATCTGGCTGAACAGGTTCATTGTGATGTCGTTCAGGCTCATGAAAATGAGTGCGCCGGCAATAGCCAACGGCACGGTGAGCATGATGATTACAGGGTCCTTGAAACTTTCGAACTGAGCGGCAAGAATAAGGTATATAAGCACAAGCGCCAGGATGAGAGCGAACATAAGGCTCGAAGAGCTCTCGCGGAACTCCTTGGAGTCGCCTGTCAGCGCCGTGCGGAATGTCTCGTCAAGCACCTCTTCGGCAATCTTGTCCATCTCGTCGAGTCCGTCGCCGATAGTCTTGCCGTCGGCAAGTCCGGCAGACACTGTCGCCGACAGGAAGCGGTTGTAGTGGTAGAGCTTGGGCGGCGTCACCGACTCCACGAACTCGACAAGGTTGTCAAGAGGTATCATCTCTCCCTTATCGCTTCGTATATATATCGCCTTGATGTTTGTAGGGGTGTTGCGTTGCTGGCGGTTTACTTGGCCGATAATTTCGTACTGCTTGCCGTTCATGTAGAAGTATCCCATGCGCTGTCCGCTCAGGCCGTACTGCAACGTCTCGGCAATGTCACGCACGCTCGCACCCATAGTTCCGGCTTTGTCTCGGTTGATGTTCACGCGTACCTCAGGGCTGCTGAACTTCAAATCGACGTCTGCCATGCGGAATGTCGGGTTGTCATGCACTCTTTGCAGGAACTCCGGCAGTACCTCCTGCAGCTTTTCAATGCTTACGGCCTGAATGACATACTGCACAGGCATGCTTCCTCTTCGTCCGCCGAACGATGACTGCTGCTGAACGAAAGAGCGCGCCTTTGTCTTTGTGCTGAGAGCCGCGGTAAGCTTGCTTGCGGCTTCCATCTGCGTGTAGTCACGCTCGCTGATGTCCTTAAGCGATATTCTGATGTTTCCGCTTCCGCTCGATACACGTGAGGTCACCGATTCCGCATCGGGGATAATGGAATCAACAAGCATCGTTATGTCTTCGGTGTAGTCACGCATGTATTCATAGCTTACGCCTTCGGCGCCTCTTGTGACAATCGTTATCTGCGAACGGTCCTCAAGCGGCGCCATCTCCGACGGAATCTCGCCCCATAGCCAGCCGATAAGCACGAATGTCGCCACGGTTAGCGGTATTGCTATCCACCTTCTCTTGAGGAACACCACAAGAGATTTATGGTATATGTTGTTCAGCCCCACGAAGAACGGCTCTGTCTTGCGGTAGAACCAGTTCTGCTCCTTACGACGTTTCAGGATCTTCGTGGCGAGCATCGGGGTGAAGGTGAGCGCCGCAAAAGAGGAGATGATTACCGAGCCTGCAACTACGAAGCTGAATTCACGGAACAGGCGTCCGCTCATTCCCTCCATGAACACGATAGGCATGAACACCGCAACAAGCGTTACGGTCGTCGAAATCACGGCAAAGAAAATCTCCTTTGAGCCCTCTATGCCGGCCTTGAAAGGACGCATGCCCTGCTCGATGCGAATGTATATGTTCTCGGTCATCACTATGGCGTCATCGACCACAAGTCCTACCGAGAGCACTACGGCGAGCATTGTAAGCACGTTTATCGAGAAGCCTGCGATGTACATCACGAAGAACGCTCCGATAAGCGACACCGGAATAACGATGCACGGAATGAGCGTCACGCGCCAGTCGCGCAGGAATAGGAATATGATAATGATAACAAGGACAAAGGCTTCGTATACCGTGCTTTTTACTTCATCGATTGAAGCACGAATGAATTTTGTGCTGTCGAAGCCGTATGAATAAGTGATGTCGTCGGGCAGGTCCTTCTTCATTGTCTCCATACGCTCGTAAACGGCGTCGGCAATCTCAATGTGGTTGGCTCCGGGCTGCGGAACGACAACGGCGCCGACCATAGGCACTCCGTTCATCTTCATGTAGCTCTTGAGGTCGGCGGGGCCCAGCTCGGCATAGCCGATATCGCTGATACGCACCACCTGTCCGTTCTTCTCCTTAAGAATGATGTTGTTGAACTCTTTGGCCGTGTGCATCTGTCCCATAGTACGCAATGTCAGCTCCATGGTGTTGCCCTCTATGCTTCCCGACGGCAGCTCGACGTTCTCGCTCGTCACCGCATTCTTGATGTCTACGGGTGTAATGCCATAGGCCGACATCTTGACAGGGTCGAGCCATATTCTCATTGAGTATCTCTTCTCTCCCCATATCTGGACGCTGCTCACGTCGGGGATTGTCTGCAGCTGCTCCTTTACGGTAAGGTCGGCAATCTCGCTGAGCTCAAGCAACGAGCGCTTGTCGCTCTGTATGGCGACCATAAGAATAGGCGTCGCATCGGCGTCGGCCTTTGACACGGTAGGAGGGTCGCAGTCGCGAGGCAGGTATCTCTGTGCGCGTGAAACCTTGTCGCGCACGTCGTTGGCGGCGGTCTCAAGGTCCACCGAGAGCTCGAACTCTACTGTTATTCGGCATTGTCCCTGCTGGCTGACGCTCGAAAGGGAGCGAATGCCGGGGATGCCGTTGATGTTCTGTTCAAGAGGCTCTGTTATCTGGTTCTCAATGACATCGGCGTTGGCTCCCGCATAGCTGCAGGTAACCGATATTATAGGGTTGTCTACCGACGGGTACTCACGCACGCCGAGGGTGTTGTAACCGATAAGTCCAAAGAGTACGATTATAATTGTAAGCACCGTCGCAAGTACGGGCCTGCGGATACTGAGTTCCGAGATATTCATCTTTCTTCTCTTTTAAGGTGCGTTATTCGAGTGTTGCAATCTTTACGGCCGAGCCTTTGCGCAGCTGCAGCGTGCCGGAGGTCAAAATGGTGTCGCCCTCCTGAAGGCCGGCGAGTATCTGTACTTCACTGTCGGTGCGTATTCCTATGACTACATCAACAGGGTCGGCTTGTCCGTTGCGGTATACGAATACTTTGTTCTTTCCCATTTCGGGGACAATGGCCTCTGACGGAATGGCGATGGCGTCGTGCACCTCCTTCTGCTTCAAGCGGATATCGGCGTACTGCCCCGGGATGAGCTCTCCGTCCTTGTTGTCGTGCAAAGCACGGACAAGCAACGAGCGTGTCTCGGCCTCGAGCGATGACTCTGTGGCGTAAACCTTAGCCTTGAACGTGTTCAGGTTGCCATTGACCTTGAACTCAAGGTTGCTGCCTTTCTTCACCTCCGTTGCGTATCTCTCGGCTACCGAGAACTCGATTTTGATAGGCGACATTGATGTCAGCTTCGCAATGACTGTCGAGGGAGAGGCGTATGCTCCAACGCTTACCTGACGCAAGCCTATCACTCCGTTGAACGGCGCGCGCAGCTCGGTCATCTCAATCTGCGCCTTTATCTTCTCGATATCGGCGTTCAGCGCCGCAAGCTCGGTCTTTACAATCTCAAGAGCCTCCTTGCTGACAGCGTCTTTCTGCAACAGGGCGTTCTGACGGTAAACCCTGTCTTCGGCAAGCGGAATCTGAGCCTCGAGGCGTTTCAACTGTGCCTGCAGCTGCGAATCGTTGATTTTCGCAAGCAACGTGCCCTTCTCGACAAAGGTGCCCTCCTCAAAGAAAATATCGGTGATTTTTCCTGAACTCTCGAATGAGAGTTGCACCTCCTCGGCTGGAACAAGGCTGCCCACTACGGGAATTTCGTCGGTCAGGAGATGCGGCTTGAGAACTTTTGCATTCACGCTTAAAGTTTTTTTACTGCTTGTAGGCTTTGTCTCCACCTTCGCAAGCTCTTCGTTCTGGTGCGGCAGAAGCTTGAAGTAACCGAATACGCCTGTAGCGATGATAAGAATGGCTACAAGGCCCCATTTGAGTTTTTTGTTCATTTTGTATGTTTTTTTTTATTTTTTAGTCTGTATGCCGTGTCGCTTATACGCAATTTGCAAAAGTAATAAAAATTAGAGTAGCTGAAAAGTGAAAAGTTTAATCTTATTATGGAAATATATGTTAATTATATGTTAAATTTCTATTTAATAATATTATGTGCCTAAACTGTTCGCCGTTACGTTTTTTTTGCTATCTTTGCAATTCAATTGCGAAAATAGGCTGCGCTCGCTTTGAAATGCATTAAAGCAAGCTTTATGTATCTCGCTCGTTTGCACTATCTTTGCAATTCAATTGCGAAAATAGGCTGCACTCGCTTTGAAATGCATTAAAGCAAGCTTTATGTATCTCGCTCGTTTGCACTATCTTTGCAACTCTGTTGCGAAAAAACAATATTAACAAAAAATAGAATATAGTTATGATTAATGCTCAAGACATTAAAATTGGTACTGCTATCCGCATGGACGGCAAGTTGTATTTTTGTATAGACTTTTTGCATGTTAAGCCGGGTAAGGGCAACACTTTCATGCGTACAAAGCTCAAGGACGTTGTAGACGGCTACGTGTTGGAGCGCCGCTTCAATATCGGCGAGAAGTTGGAAGACGTTCGTGTTGAGCGTCGTCCTTACCAGTATCTCTACCAGGAGGGCAGCGACTACATCTTCATGAATCAGGAGACATACGAGCAGGTAAACATCGCTGCTGACCAAATCAACGGCGTCGCTTACATGAAGGAAGGCATGATACTCGAGGTCGTTACGGACGCTTCAACCGAGACAATCCTTTTCGCTGACATGCCTGTAAAGGTTACTCTCGCAATCACTTATACAGAGCCGGGCCTCAAGGGCGATACAGCTACAAACGCTACAAAGCCCGCTACATTGGAGACCGGCGCAGAGATTCGTGTGCCTCTCTTCATCAACGAAGGCGAGCTTGTTGAGGTTGATACCCGTGACGGCTCATATGTAGGTCGTGTAAAAGCATAATTGACAAAGACTTGTTATACTCTATAATTGTCCCGGTATTTAACAGGCCCGACGAGATAAAAGAGTTGCTCGACAGCCTGGCCGCTCAGACGGTGAAGCCATTTGAGCTGGTGATTATAGAAGACGGATCAAAAGAACGGTGTGACCATTTGCTTGGTCACTACCGTTCTTTGTTTGATATCCATTACTATTACAAAGAGAACTCGGGCAGGAGCGACACCCGCAACTACGGCATGCAGCGTGCCGGCGGCGACTATCTGCTCTTCTTTGACTCCGATGTAATTCTGCCGCCTTTTTACTTCGAAAGGCTCGAGGCCGCCATGAACGCCGAATACTGCGACTGCTTCGGCGGTCCCGACGCCGCCGACAGCTCCTTCTCGGACATGCAAAAGGCGGTGAGCCATGCCATGACATCGTTCTGGACAACGGGGGGCATCAGAGGCGGCAAGGCGGTAATGGAGAAGTTCTGTCCCCGCACGTTCAATATGGGGCTTTCGAAAAAGGTCTATGAGACCGTGGGCGACTTCAAGGATATGATGGGCGAGGATATCGACCTGAGCATACGCATACGCAACGCCGGTTTCAAGATACGTCTTATCCGTGACGTCTTCGTGTATCATAAACGCAGAATCGACATGCGGCGTTTCTTCAGGCAGGTCAATAATTTCGGGCAGGCGAGAATATGGCTGCAGCTAATCCACCCGGGGTCGCTCAAGGCGGTGCATACGGCACCGGCATTGCTGCTTGTCCTGGGCGTGGCCTTGCTTGCGGCGTCTGTTTTCTATCCCTGGCTGCTGTTGCTTCCGTTGGCTTATATGCTGCTTATCTTCGGCGACTCTCTCATAAAGAACAGGAGCCCGAAGGTCGCCTTGCTGTCGGTTGTGGCGGCTGCAGTGCAGATAACAGGCTACGGTACTGGTTTCCTCAAGGCCTTTTGGTTCAAGATGATTCTGCGCCGGCCGTTGGAGACGAAGAAAAACTTGACAAAGATATATAATAGGGGCTAATATGCAACAGGAGGGTACAAGACGCAGCATAAAGGAGTGGCCTACGGACGAGCGTCCTCGTGAAAAGGCCATGAAGAACGGCATAGCCTCTCTCAGCAACTCGGAGCTGCTGGCCATTATCGTAGGCTCTGGGGCTCCTGACGTCTCTGCTGTGGAGATGATGCGTACGGTACTCTCTTCGTGCAACGACAGTATCGCCAACCTGGCACGCCTTACGGTGGACGACCTCTGCCTGTTCAGGGGAATAGGCCCGGCAAAGGCTATATCCATTGTCGCCGCATGCGAGCTATGGAAGCGTCGTGCCAATGACGACAATGCGGAACGTCCTAAGATTACCTCCTCGACAGGGCTGTTCCGTTATTTCCACCCGATAGTGTGCGACCTGAACGTAGAGCAATGCTATGTGCTGCTGCTCAATAACCAGAATGCTGTCATCGACCACAGGCTCATAGGAAGCGGCGGTCTCACGGCGACCACCGTAGACATACGCCTTGTCATGCGTGAGGCCATAATGAAACGTGCCACGGCAATCGCTCTATGCCACAACCACCCGTCGGGCAGCTTAAAGCCGAGCAGGGACGATGACTCGCTGACAAGAAACCTTCAGGACGCTTGCAAGGTTATGAATATAAGGTTCCTCGACCACATCATTGTGGCTGCCGACGACTATTTCAGCTACAACGATGAGGGCCGCTTATAAAAAATGATTATGGAAAAACTTGAGTTGGAACAGAAGATAGTTGAGATGATAAAGACGGTGTACGACCCTGAAATACCTGTAAACATCTATGATCTGGGTCTTATATACCGCATTGAGGTGAAAGAGGACAGCTCGGTAGAGATTGACATGACTCTTACGGCACCCAACTGCCCGGCAGCCGACTTCATGATGGAGGATGTCCGCATGAAGGTCGAATCGGTAGAGGGTGTCGGAGAGGTGAAGCTCAATCTTGTCTTCGAGCCCGAATGGAACTACGACCTCATGACCGAAGAGGCCAAGCTCGAGCTCGGTCTGCTTTAAAACGTTTATTCAAGACATGCCACTATGAAAAAGGTATATATCCTTTCCGATGCGCACCTCGGCTCTTGGGCCATAGAGCATAGCCGTACTCATGAACGCCGCCTTGTATCGTTCCTCGACAAGATAAAGAACGATGCGGCTGCTATATATATGCTTGGTGACATGTTCGACTTTTGGTACGAATTCAAGTATGTAGTCCCTAAGGGATATACACGTTTCCTGGGAAAGATTGCCGAGCTTACGGACAAAGGCGTCGAGGTGCACTTCTTTACGGGAAACCACGACATCTGGTGCAACGACTATTTCGAAAAGGAGTGCGGGATGATTCTGCATCGTGAGCCTTGCCTCGTCGAGATATACGGCAAGGAGCTCTTTCTCGCCCACGGCGACGAGTTCTCTACCGAAAAGGGCTTCCGCATATTGCGTTCGATGTTCCATAACCGCTTGTTGCAGCGCATGCTTGCAATGATTCACCCTCGTTGGAGCATGTGGCTCGGACTGAGCTGGGCAAGGCGTAGCATGCTCAAGCATAAGGTAAGGGGTGACGTGCAGTACCAGGGCGAAGAGAAGGAGGATTGCATCATTTTCGCCAAGAGATATCTTGCGACACATTCATCGGTGGACTGCTTTGTCTTCGGGCACCGTCATATCGACAAGGACATGCCTTTGGGCAGCGGCTCGCGCTTCATCTTCTTGGGCGACTGGATATCCACGTTCGCCTATGTGGCTATCGACGCCAAGACAATAGAACACAAATATTATATCGAGGGAGAGAGCCGGGAACTGTAACTCTTTTGCGTAGGGTTACTCCGCAATGGCTTGTGTGCTGAACTGCATCTCCAGGCCTGTGGCGCGCTGCAGCTCTACCCATGCGGCTGCTTTGTTGAAAAGGGCATCGACATACTGCCTGCGCATCTCGTTCTCGTTGCGCTCTACGATAAGATAATCAAGGAAAGGTATCTCGCCAAGCTCGTAGGCTCTTCTCTTGCCCTCGACAACTTTTCTCATGTCGCTCAGCATCTCTTTTGAGAAAGTCTCGGCCTGCTTCGATGTGAAACCGAAGTTCTGGTAGGCCTGCATGACCTCTGTCTCAACCTGCAGGCGTGCCTCGTCGGCCTCTATCCCTGCCTGGCGTACTATTGTAGCATCTGCGATGCGTGAGCCTTTGTTGAGGCTCGAGAACTTCAACGGAATGGCTACTCCTGCTTTTATTGTGGTAAAGTCGGGGTTGGCGAAGTTGTATGTAGCGCCTATGTTCACGTTCAGCTCAGGGCGACGCAACGCCTTGTTGAACTTCATTGTGGCCTTTGCTATCTCCTCTCTGCTCAGTGCTACTATAATGTCGGGACGTTGCGCGAGCGCCGTCTCGATGTATTTGTCAAGCGGCATCGCCTCTTCGTCTATCTCAAGAGTGTCTGTTCCTCTGAGCTTGTCGGCACCGCTGAGGTCGCCCATGTAATAGCCCATGAGTATTGCTGTATTGCATAGCTGCGCTTCGGCGTCAAGAAGGGCGTTTCTTGCGACGCCCTGCGCCATGCGGCTCTCAAGCCAGTCGCTTTCTGCAATGTCGCCACGCTGGAAACGCATGCTGTCGTTAGCGGCTACCTCGCTGAGTCCTCGGTACATATCCTTCGCCTCGGCATGCATCATGCATGCACGCAAGTGCTGAAGGTACGCTATCGATGCGTCGGCACGGAAGTTGCGGATATACTCTTCGAGCAAAGCGACTGTCTGCATGCGCTCTTTCTCGGCTATGTCTATCCTTCCACGGCGTACGCCGAACGTGAATGTCTTGCCGAGCTCCACCTCTATGCCCTGCCCGAGCCCTTTGCTCCAGTCCTCGTTGTTGCTGTATGTCACCGCAAGGGTGGGGTCATTGAACACTTTGGCTCCGGTTACCGTAGCGTCGGCAATGTCGATGTCGAGCTGTTTGGCGGTGAGGGCTATGTTATCCTTGAAGACACGTTGCATGTACTGCCCGTACGAAATCTCCTGCGCAAGAGCGGGGAGAGTGAGGGCTGTTGCTATTATAAGGAATATTCTTCTCATTTTTTTATTGCAAAGATAGGTTGTTCCGGCAACTGTCGCAATAGTGCTTAATTGCCAATTTCATTCTGCCGTTAATGGTTTTAGTTATTGTTTTTCGGTGTCAGCCCCATTTCGCCCGCAAGCTTCATTATATGCTCAAGCGCGGCGTTGTATTCGTTGGGTATCACGCCGTCGAGGATAGCGTCCTTGACAGCGCTCTTGAGACGCCCGACAGCTTCGCAGGGCTGCAGGTCAAAGATTTTCATAATCTCCTCGCCGTTCACGGGCGGCTGGAAATTGCGTATGCGGTCTTTCTCCTCAATGTCCTTGAGCTTTTGCCTTACTATCTGGAAGTTGTTCAGGAACTGTTTCTTGCGTACCTCGTTCTTGGATGTTATGTCGGCCTCGCAAAGTATCATCAGGTCGTCTATGTCGTCCCCGGCGTCGAACAGCAGGCGCCTTACCGCAGAGTCGGTGACCTCGTCGTCGGCAATGGCTATCGGACGCATGTGCAGCGACACGAGCTTGGCTACATACCTCATCTTCTCGTTCTGAGGCATCTTGTAGTCACGGAACAGCTTGTTTACCATCTTCTCGCCGACGATGTTGTGGTTGTAGAATGTCCATTTCATCACGGGGTCCCAGCGTTTTGTCTTTGGCTTGCCGATGTCGTGAAGCAGTGCCGCCCACCTGAGCCACAGGCTATCGGTTTTCCTGGCAATGTTGTCAAGCACCTCAAGGGTGTGATAGAACATCTCTTTGTGACTGTAGCCGTTACGGGTCTCTACGCCCTGCATCGCCGTGAGCTGAGGGAATATTATCTCAAGCAGGCCGCAGCGGTCAAGCTCTATAAAGCCTTTGGAGGGTATCGGCGAAAGTATAATCTTGTTCAGCTCCTCGTTGATTCTCTCCCTTGATATTATCCTTATCCTTTCCTTGTTCTCGCAAAGAGCCTCAAATGTCTCCTCTTCGATATGAAAGTTCAGCTGTGTGGCGAAGCGTACGCATCGCATCATTCTCAATGGGTCGTCGCTGAACGTGATGCCCGGCTCAAGCGGAGTGCTTATGATGCGGTCCTCAAGGTCGAGCATGCCGTCGAATGGGTCTACAAGCTCTCCGAAACGGTCGCTGTTGAGGCATATCGCCATTGCGTTTATTGTGAAGTCGCGCCTGTTCTGGTCATCCTCGAGCGTGCCGTCCTCAACGATAGGGTTGCGTGAATTACGGTTGTAGCTCTCCTTGCGCGCCCCGACGAACTCAATCTCATGCTCATGGAACTTCACCTGAGCAGTTCCGTAATTGGCGTATACCGACAGGTGGGCGCCCCTCCCGAGCTTCTTGCTGAAAGCCCTTGCCATGTCAATCCCCTTGCCTACTACAACGACGTCAATGTCGGTAGAGGGACGTTCCAGGAAAATGTCACGGACATACCCGCCAACGACATAGCACTCCATGCCAAGCTCGTCGGCCGTCTCCGTAATCTTGCGGAAGATGGGCGTGTCAAGAATTTTGCAGAGTTCTTCTCTATTGGGCTTATACATAATGCGGCTCTATTGTCTCAAATTGCTGTAAAGATACTCATTTTCGTGTTATTAACGAAACGACAGCTGTTAAAAACTATTCATTCGGTGCCGCAGAAGCAAAAATGGGGGCTCTTTTTTGCGGGTAACGATAAATGATGTATTTTTGTGTAGAGCGAAATTTATACACAATGAAGAGAATTGCATACCTTTTGCTGCCTTTGGCGGTGCTTTCATGCGAGAAGTCTATCGAGGAGTCGGCACGTCTCCTCTTCGTACAGGCCGAGGAACTTTATGCGGCGGGCGAATATAACGATGCGAGAGTGCTTATAGACAGCCTCTCGGTGACATATCCTAAGGCGTACCGCGCACGGCGCGACGCAGAGCTTCTGCGCCGCGAGGTGCTGCTGAAGGAGAAACAGCGTGACGTTGAGTACTTTGCCGCTCTATGTGAGGAACTCGAGGCAAAGCGTGACTCCGTCACGGCCGGTTTTGTATTTAACAAGGATGCGCAATATCAGGACATGGGCTATTACACGCTTCCCTCGCAGTCGATATCACTTAATCCGTTCAACAGCTTCCTGCGTGCGAGCGTGAAGGAGAACGGAGAAGCCTGTCTCACCTCGTTCTATCGTGGGGCGAAGATATCGCACAAGAGGATAAAGGTATCTGCCGGCGACAGCTTTGCGGAGTCTCCTGAGCCTTTCTCTTCAAGGTCGTACCGCTATCTCGGCGTCTACAACGAACGCCGTGATTACCTGTACGGCAGCGACGGCGGTATAATGGACTATATCGCCTCTTCTGCGTTGCCTGTAAATGTCGAGCTCTTCGGCGACAACGGCAACTACAGCTATCAGCTGCGTGCAGAGGACGCATCGGCAATAGCCCGTGTTGTGGAACTCTCGAACCTGCTTAAGTCTTTGGAGCAGGCACGCTCCCTGCGTGACGAGGCGCAGCGCTCGCTCGACTTCCTTATGAAAAGCCGCAAGTATTCGCAGCAGGATACGTTGAACGTAGCGGAATAAACGACTTGCATATATAAATCATCAGAGCCGGGCAATGCCCGGCTCTGATGATTTATATACCTATTTAAATATTATTTCATGCCTTTGATGATGTCGTATGTGTCGCTTGCGATCATAAGCTCCTCGTCGGTAGGTATGAGCAGCACCTTGACACGTGAGTTTGGCGTTGAAAGGATAGCCTCTTCGCTGCGTGTCTTGTTGTTCACCTCCTTGTCGAGTTCAACGCCTATGAACTCAAGGCCCTCGAGAACAGCCTCACGGCAGTCTGCCTGGTTCTCGCCTACACCGCCTGCGAAGATGATGACGTCCACGCCGCCCATAGCTGCCGCATATGCGCCGATATATTTCTTTATGCGATAGAAATACATCGTGTTAGAGAGCTGTGCGCGCTTGTTTCCGTCGTGTGCCGCTGCGTTCACCTCACGCATGTCCGATGACACGCCTGAAATGCCTGTAACGCCCGACTTCTTGTTGAGCATGTCGGAAAGGCCATGAATGTCAAGTCCAGTCTTATCCATGATATATGGCAATGCGCCCGGGTCTACGTCGCCGCTGCGTGTACCCATCATAAGGCCTGCAAGCGGGGTCATGCCCATAGAGGTATCAACGCTCTTGCCGTCCTTTACAGCTGCGAGCGAGCCGCCGTTGCCGATGTGGCAAGTGATAATCTTGCTGCCTTCTGCCGGCATGTTCAGCATCTCAAGGGCGCGCTTGGTGATGTAGCGGTGCGATGTTCCGTGGAAGCCGTAGCGGCGAACGCCGTACTTCTCGTAGAGCTCATAGGGTAGAGCGTACATGTATGCGTAATCGGGCATTGTCTGGTGGAACGATGTGTCGAATACGCCCACCTGCGGCATCTCGGGAGCTACCTCCTTAACGGCATTGACACCCTTGAGGTTCGCAGGGTTGTGGAGTGGAGCAAGGTCGTTGCACTCCTCGAACACCTTGAGCACCTCGTCGGTAAGCAGGGTAGACTGGCTGAACTTCTCGCCGCCGTGTACCATGCGGTGGCCTACAGCGTCAATCTCCTCGATAGACTTTACAGCGCCGTACTTCTCGCTTGTAAGCACGTCAAAAATGAGGCGTACGCCGATGGTGTGCTCGGGGATAGCCGTGAAGATAGTCTCCTTCTCGCCGTTAGGCAAGTTGAACTTGAGGAATGAGCCTTCGAGGCCAATCTTCTCAATGCCGCCCTTTGCAAGCACGTTCTTTGTCTCAATGTCAATGAGCTGATACTTGATTGATGAACTTCCGCAGTTCAATACTAATATTTTCATATCGTGTATCGGTGTTTAATTGTTAGTCGGTTGAATAGTGTTACTTCTTTGCAGCTATTGCCTGGTTGGCTGTGATAGCTATCATCATGTATACGTCCTCTACAGAACAGCCGCGTGAAAGGTCGTTTACCGGGCGTGCGATACCCTGGAGTACAGGGCCGATAGCCTCGGCGTTGCCAAGACGCTGTACCAGCTTGTAGCCGATGTTTCCTGCGCCGAGGTCGGGGAATACAAGCACGTTGGCCTTGCCTGCCACTGTTGAGCCGGGAGCCTTGCTCTGCCCAACGAACGGAACAAGAGCGGCGTCGGCCTGAAGCTCGCCGTCGAGCGACAGTTCCGGGTCAAGCTCATGAGCAAGACGTGTAGCCTCCGTAACCTTGTCTACCATCTCGTGCTTTGCCGAGCCCTTTGTAGAGAAGCTCAGCATGGCTACTCTCGGCTCCTCAAAGCCGCCGATAGCCTTTGCTGTCTGTGCGGTGCATACTGCAATCTGTGACAACTGGTTGGCGTCGGGCTGCGGTGTAACGGCAACGTCGGCAACGAAGAGAACGCCCTCCTCGCCATACTCCTTAGCGTTGGTGATAAGCATCATGGCGCCGCTCACGCATGTGATGCCCGGTGTGGTCTTGATAATCTGCAATGCGGGACGCAATACGTTTCCTGTAGTGTTGAGCGCTCCTGCTACCTGGCCGTCAGCATCGCCGTTCTTTATGATAAGGCAACCGAGGTAAAGCGGGTTGCGTACCAGTTTCTCGGCGTCCTCCATTGTCATGCCCTTAGCCTTGCGCAGTTCAAAAAGGAGTGTCGCATACTTCTCGGCGTCGGGGTTGTTCTCCGGGTCGATGATAGTGGCCTTTTCAATGTTGGCAAGGCCGTTCTTCTCGGCAAGAGCAAGAACTTCTGCTCTGTTGCCAATGATTACCAACTCGGCAATGCCGTCAGCGATAGCCTTGTCAGCAGCCTTTAGAGTACGCTCCTCTGTACCTTCGGGGAGTACGATGCGCTGCTTGTTCTGCTGCGCTCTCTCAATTAAACTTTTAATAACATCCATAGTGTATCTTTTTAATTTGTGAATTGTCAGAATTTGTCGTTATCTCTCAATTTCTGTCTGTGGAGTGTTATCACGCAGGCATACTTCGCAGAAACAGTTCCGGCTACGAGAGGTAGCATGTGCTTGCCGCTCTCAATGGCTGTTTTCCGCCTCCGCATTGATTGTTCTACGCAAAGTTAGCTCAAACAGCTATGAGAACAAAATAAATTCTATTTATTTTATCTCGTCCAAATAACAATTTTTCACAATACATGCCATATTACGACATGAGGGTGACTTTTGGGCCACCCTCATGTCGTTTATTGTATAACGCCTCTTACAACAGAATGGTTTTCAGCTCTTCTGCCGTGACGCTCTTCTGCTCTCCTGTTGCCATGTTCTTCAGGGCTACGGTGCCGTCGTTCATCTCCTGCTCGCCGATGATTGCGACGAACGGGATGCTGTGACTGTTGGCGTATCCCATCTGCTTCGTCATCTTGTCGCTGCTCGGGAACAGCTCCGATGAGATGCCTGCCTTGCGCAGCTTGTCGATGATTGCCAATGAGTGCATGGCCTCTCTCTCGCCGAAGTTCACGAACATCACCTTTGTGGTCTGTATTGAGTCTTTCGGGTAGAGGTCGAGTTGGTTCATAACGTCATATATGCGGTCTGCGCCGAACGATATGCCTACGCCCGAAACGCCTTCCATGCCAAACACGCCGGTGAGGTTGTCGTAGCGTCCGCCGCCGGTGATGCTGCCTATGGCTACATCGAGCGCCTTAACCTCAAGTATTGCGCCGGTGTAGTAGTTGAGGCCTCTTGCAAGGGTGAGGTCAAGGTCGAGCGTGCTGTTTATCTTCAGCTCCTTTATTGCATCGAGAATGAAACGCAGCTCCTCTACGCCCTTCTCGCCCGTAGCGTTGCCTTTCAATGTCTCGGCAAGCGTCTGCAGCTTGCTGTCGTTGTCACCCTGTGCCTGAAGTATCGGCAGCAACTTCTCTATCGCCTCTTCTCCGATGCCCTTCTCCTTAAGCTCTGCGATAACGCCGTCGAGCCCAATCTTCTCAATCTTGTCTATGGCAATTGTTATGTCGATAATCTTCTCGGGCTCGCCAATGACTTCGGCGATTCCTGCAAGCACCTTGCGGTTGTTTAGCTTTATGGCTACTCTTATATTGAGCTTGCCGAAGACATGGTCGATAAGCTGTATAAGCTCAACCTCGTTCATGAGCGAGTTGTTGCCGATGATGTCAGCGTCGCACTGGTAGAACTCACGGTAACGGCCCTTCTGCGGTCTGTCGGCACGCCATACGGGCTGAATCTGGTATCTCTTAAAGGGGAACACTATCTCTTCTCTGTGCATTACCACGTATCTTGCGAATGGCACGGTAAGGTCGTATCTGAGGCCTTTCTCGCAGAATTTCGACGCCAGCTTGGCCGCATTGCGGCTCAGCAGCTCCTCGTCGGTAAGCCCGCTGAAGTAATCGCCCGAGTTCTGTATCTTGAACAGCAGCTTGTCACCCTCTTCTCCATACTTGCCCATGAGCGTCGAAAGGTTCTCCATCGCCGGCGTCTCAATCTGCTTGAAGCCGAACAGGCGGAATGCCTCACGTATGGTGTCGAAGATATAATTTCTTTTGGACATTTCAACTGGTGAAAAGTCTCTTGTTCCCTTTGGTATTGCTGGTTTTGTCGCCATTTTCTTAATTAGTCACGTCGGTTTAGGTAAATCATCACGTAGTACAGCAATGTCGCCAATGACGACAGTGCCGCTACGACATATGTATATGCCGCTGAGCGCAGCGCGCTTGTAGCGAATCTCTGGTTCTGCGAGTTTGTTATGCCTGTAATCTGCAGCCAAGCAAGGGCTCGTCTGCTGGCGTCAATCTCTACTGGAAGCGTGATGAAGCTGAACAGGGTCGTGGTGGCGAACAGTATGATGCCTGCGAGCAGCAGCTGGGGCATGGTCTGTACTGTTATTATTCCTATGAGCAGCACCCATGACATTATGCCCGAAGAGAACTGCACGACGGGAACGAGCGCCGACCTCATTCTCAGCGGCGCATACGCTTTGGCGTGCTGCAGTGCGTGGCCGCACTCGTGAGCGGCTACGGCAGCGGCAGCGATGCTTGCCGAGTTATATACGCCGTCGCTCAGGTTTACTGTCTTTGTGGCGGGGTTGTAGTGGTCGGTAAGCTTGCCTCGAGTCGATATTACCCTCACGTCGTATATGCCGTTGTCATGCAGCATCTTTATTGCGATGTCACGCCCTGTCAGGCCAATGGGCATCTTCGAGAATCTCTCGAACTTGCTCTTGAGGTTTGCCTGTACTATGTAGCTTATGATGGCTATTCCGAAGAATATTATCAGATATGTATAGTCATAACCTACTGTAGCGTATGTTGTTGTCAAAAACATATTATTTCCTAATTAGATATTTCTTATTATAGTCTGGTCACGGTCGGGGCCGATAGAGAGATACTTCACGGGAATGCCGAGCTCGTTCTCAAGGAACTTCACATACTCCTTGAACTCGACAGGCAGCTCCTCTTCTGTTCTCAACTTCGTAAGGTCGGTCTGCCAACCCTTTATCTCGGTATATACAGGCTCTACGCCCTCTACGTCATACGGCATGTAGGTGAGCGTCTCGCCGTTCTTCTTGTATGCCACGCATGCCTTGATTGTCGGGAAGGTGTCAAGGACGTCGCTCTTCATGAGAATGAGGCGCGTAACGCCGTTTATCATAATGGTGTACTTGAGCGCTACAAGGTCTATCCAGCCGCAGCGGCGTTCACGTCCTGTAACGGCACCGTACTCGTGGCCTCTGTCACGCATCTCGGCGCCGGTCTCGTCGAACAGCTCTGTCGGGAACGGGCCCGAGCCGACACGTGTGCAGTATGCCTTAGTTATGCCATATACGTTGCCTATTCTGTTCGGAGCCACGCCCAAGCCTGTGCATGCTCCTGCGCAGACGGTGTTCGATGACGTAACGAACGGGTAGCTGCCGAAGTCCACGTCAAGAAGGCTGCCCTGCGCACCCTCGCAAAGGATTGACTTGCCCTCGTTCATCAGGTCGTTTATCAGCTGCTCGCTGTCAATAAGGCGGAACTTCTTGATGTATTCTATGCCCTCGAACCACAACTGCTCCATTTCGGTAATGTCATAGCTGTAGTTCATGTCCTTCAGTATCTTCTCGTGACGGGCCTTCGCCTGTGCGTACTTGCTCTCGAAGTTCTCGAGGATATCGCCGACACGCAAGCCGTTGCGGCTTATCTTGTCGGTGTATGTGGGGCCGATGCCCTTGCCTGTGGTGCCCACCTTAGCGTCGCCCTTAGCAGCCTCGTATGCCGCATCGAGGATACGGTGCGTAGGCATTATAAGATGCGCCTTCTTGGATATGAAAAGGTTTCTCGTCAGGTCGTAACCGGCCTCGAAAAGGCTCTCTGCCTCGCCTTTGAACAGGGCGGGGTCAAGCACAACTCCGTTGCCTATGATGTTTGTCTTCTCGCCCTGGAAGATGCCTGAAGGTATTGAGCGAAGCACGAATTTCTTTCCGTCAAACTCGAGCGTATGCCCGGCATTCGGGCCACCCTGAAAGCGTGCCACAACATCGTAAGCAGGCGTAAGCACGTCTACAACCTTTCCTTTACCCTCGTCGCCCCACTGGAGGCCCAACAGTACGTCTATATTCTGTTTCATTGTCCTTTATTTTTGTTCATTCGTGTCTTGCGTCGCTTCATAGCCTGGTGGCATTTGTTGCATATTCCGTAAAGATACAGCGAATAATGGGTTAAATGAAATTTCTTGATATTAGCAGTTATTGTCTCTTTTATGTTTATATTGTTTATCTCGGTTACCTTGCCGCACTTCGTGCATATCATGTGCCCTTTTTCGCTTCCGTAGCACCTCTCGTACTTCGATGTGCTTCCGAACTGGTGATGTATCACAAGGTTTGCGTTTATAAGCAGCGTAATAGTGTTGTATACCGTAGCCCTGCTTACCCTGAACTTCTCCTTCTCAAGCATCTGCAGCAAGTCGCAAATCTCAAAGTTGCCGTTTATTGAGTATATTGCGTTGAGAATGGCGTATCTTTCGGGCGTGCGTCGATATCTGTTCTCTTTCAGATACTCGGTAAAAATGTTGTTTACTGTCTCAATAGTCTTGCTGTTGTCCATTCCTCTCCGGAGAAAATTCACTATACAAAGTTATCTCTTTTTCTTTATTATATATGTAGAAACACCTTTAAAATTCTATAAAATGTTCATACAAAGCAAAAACCGGCATTATGGACCGGTTTTACAAGGCTTTTCGTTAAAACAGCCTCGTTGTGCGTCAATGGCGCATTGCGGAGTCTCAGCTCTCAAGGCTCTCGCTGTAGTGTATCAGCGAGTTGCGTGCAGCCAGTATTACAGCCTTCCTCGTGTCACGGCTTTCAATATTCTCGGCAATTCCCAAATACGCCTCTTTTTCTTCCTCGGTCAGCCTTGTGCCGCTTCGCATCAGGTTCGACAATGTCAGGAAACCGCAGTATCTGAACATCCCCTCTTCACGCTCTAACCATTCCGTCGCTCTCTTTGCGGCATTGGGCAGCTTGCATAGGATTGTCATTGCGAGGTGGTCGGCAATCTCGGTGAACGGAGCCTCGCTTATCCATTTCTCGGCAACGGTAGGGTAGGCCTCTTGCGGCATGAGCATAATGGCAAGCATCTTGCACTCTCTTATGTCGTCTTCCCAAAGTCTCCTTGCAAGTTCTTCGTCTTTACTGAACTTGGCGGCAATCGCTTTCAAGCGGGGAATCTCAACGCCGAAGTTAATCTTGTAGCTGAGTCCCTGTTTGCGTTGGAGCGCGGAAACGACGCCGTTCATAGCCAAACGGAGTTCTTTCTTTATCTCTCTGCTCTTCTCGTGGGCGGTATTCTCTTCGTTCATTGCATGCGACATCATTTCGTTGCTGTGTGTCTTTTGCGGTAGCTGTTAGGAGTCTCGCCCATTATGCGGTAGAACGACGCATAGAACGACTGACGGTTGGCGAATCCCACGACAGCGCCTATCTCCTCAATTGTCATGTCGGCATATCTCTTGTCGGTCATGCGGTGAAGAGCCTCCTTTATGCGGTATTCATTGACGAGACACGAAAAGTTCGTGTTGAAACGTGAGTTTATGACCGCAGATATATATCGGGTGTTGGTCTTGAGTTCTGCTGCAAGCTCCTTTGCCGAAAACTCTTTGTTGCGGTATCTCTTTTCAATAACGATGAAGTTGAGAATTTTTTCATACAGCTCATCGGCAAGCTCTGCGCGAATCAATGAGCGGTAGGCTGCATTCTTCTCCTTTTTTTTCTTAATGTTGTAAGGGGTTGTTGATTTTTCTGCCATAATCAATTTTTCAATGTTCCCCCAAATATAAGGCTATTTTGTTAAATAAAATCATAAAGTGTGAAAAAATGCCACAAAATAGTAAAAATCTGTTACAGCGTGCGGGCTTGTGCAGAATTTGGTAGCGGCAGCTATGCCGCAGGTGCTACTTTCAGTCGCTTGCGTCCGTGCCTCTCGGTTTTTCGCCTTTAAGCCTTTCGGCCTCGAGCCTGCTTCGTCTCGACAGCTCGGTGCGTCCCAGCTTGCCGTAGAGAATAGACTGAAGAGTGTAGTAATTAGCGTTGTCGGGCTCCAGAGATATGGCCTTCTCTACATCCATCAACGCAAGCTCGTTCCAGCCGAGCGCCCTCTCTACATCGCTTCTTGCAATGTAGTATTCGGCCTTCTGCGGGTGTTGCTCAATGAGCAGGGCCAACAGCGTGAGGCTCTCGTTGTATTTGCCCTCCTTTTTATACAGCATGGCAAGCCCTAACTGTACGTTCTCGTTGTTTGGCTCAATGCGGAGCAGGCTGCGGTAGTCGGCCCTCGCCTTCTCGAACTCGTTCATTTCGGAGTATATGCTTGCCCTGAAGAAAAGAGCCCCCGTGTTGCCGGGCTCCTTGTCTAAAATATAATTATAGTCTCTGAGCGCTGTCTCAAGGCTGTCGAGCTGCATGAGAATGTTCGCTCGTTGCTGCACTAATGTTATTTCGTCCCGGTCGTGCTTTATGGCGGAATTATAGCTTGCAAGAGCCTTTCTCGTTTCGCCGCACATCTGCTGCGAGTATGCGAGGTTCGCATAGGAGTAGGCTTTCTCCGAGTCGCTTTCCCCCAATCTGGTAGCCTTTTCGAAGCATGCGGCAGCCTCTTTGTAATTATGTTTCAGTATATGTCTTATGCCGTCGTTGCACAGGGCACGGAACTGTTGCGAGAATATTGCCTGTGTCAGGGCGAGCAATAGAACTGTTATAATTAATCTCATATGTAATAAGACTTTTCGTGTTCGCTCGCTAATATAGTATATTAATTGATAAAGCCCTGCATCTGATTCGAAACTTTAAAACATTATAACAGTTTTTGTGTTTTTGTAATTAAAATAGCAATATAGCATTTGAAGATTGTGAATAAATTTCTTATCTTCGCACAGTAATTGCAAAATAGCAGTTCATGCCTTAGTAGTTCAATGGATAGAATAAGGTCCTCCTAAGACTTAGATTCGGGTTCGATTCCCGACTGAGGTACTTGACGGGATTGGAATGATTTCCTCTCCCGTTTTTTCATTCTTTCCCTCTTGTAAAATGTTGGTATTCTGATAAATGAGGTCAATGATTTTGTTGTAGTTTTTAGTTCGATAATTTTTTCCATCAAATATAATTTTTTCGTGAAATATCGAACTGATGATTTTCAACTTTACCTCAGGGGGTGCTTCTTTAAGGTATTTATCTATATTGGCAATCAATGAAATAGAGTAATCGAATTTGGGTTCGATATTTTCTTTGTTTGATAGTTCAAGAGTTTTAATGCGTTCTTCTGTTGCTCCTATCTCTCTCTTGTATCTGTCGCTTATTCGTTGATACTGTTCTTTATCTATATCGCCCTCAATAAACTTGTCATCAACAGAGTTGAGTTTGTTCTTTATCTTCTCAATCTCCTCTTTGAGTTTGTTGATGGTTAATTTCTTTTCTGCTTTGCTCTCCTTATTGATGTCCTTTAATATCTCTGTGTAGAGTTCCAATATCTCCTCGTTTGGTACAAGGTTGTGTAGATACTCTGCAAATCCATCGTTTACCTTTTCTGCCCTTGCTCTGATATGCTTTGGGTTATGACTACAATTATAATAGGTATAATACCCTCCAGTGCCTCTGCTTGTCGCTCCTGTGATACCATAACCACAGTGAGGACATACTAATACCTTTCTCAAATATAAATCACTCCTTGTTGTTTTGGTGGCTTTTGGTTTCTTCTTTAACTTGCCATCCAAAATCTCTTGTACCTTATAAAATGTTTCCTCACTTATCAATGGTTCGTGCAAACCATTTACAATAACCTCGGGTTCTGTCTTTGTGGCTCTTACTCGTATTTTGCCAATGTAGAATACATTGCGTAGCATAGTGTAAAAAGATGTGTTGGGGATATGACTTGCAAGTTCCTTTCTAATCATACAAGGTGCTTTGACACCCTTTGCAATCTCTTTGAAAATCGCTCTAACGAGTGGTGCTTTCTCTTTGTCTATAATAACACAGCAATCGTGTTTACCCATTCTTACATTTTTATATCCCCTAGGTGCCATAAAAGCGCATTGCCCTTTGAGGGAGGCTTCTCTAATGCCCTCGCTTGTTCTCTTGCTAATTTTGTTATTTTCGGTCTGTGCTATACCTGCATAAAGACTGAAAAGGGTACTCCATTCTGTTGCTTCAAAGTCGATGGGATTTTCAATCGCATTGAAGTTTATTCCCATTTCATCCATAAATATACGCTTGAAAGCGTGTGCAAATTCTGGGTTACGACTAAATCTATCCCATCGTAGAAAAAGAATTAAATCTACTTCATTTTTGTGTTTCTTACAGTAATTCAAAATCCATTTCATTTCGGGTCTTCTGAAATCGTGGTATTTCGCACTGTAATCCTCTCTACAGCATTTAATAATATTGTACCCCTTATATCTGCAATACTCTCTCAAAGTCTTTTCTTGATGGTCAAGACTTGTGCCGTCTACTTGTTCATCGCTACTAACACGACAATATAAAATTACATTTGTCATACTTCTATCTCCTTATTTATAATATTATTTGCTTCTATTTGAATTTCAGCACAAGTGTATAAAAACTGTCTGATTTTCTTTATTTCATCATCTGAATATGTTTTTCTGCTATTGTTTAATATTTTTCTACATACTTCTAAACTTAACATCTAATTTAAATTTTCCTTGCCACAATGCTCTGTGGCTTATTTTTTGGTGCTTTGTGGCATACCAACAACGAGGAAACGCTAGGGCGTAAAGCACCTGCTCGTTGCCTTTCGTTTGCAACAAACTACTTCTTTCAAGGGTTGCCACCTTGTCTTTTAACTATGTCCTTATTGATTGTAACTCACTATTGGAATATTCTCTTTTGCGCTGTTGTCAGTGAGTTATTTAGAGTTTCGAAACCTAACAACGCAAACATATATTTTTTATTTTGAAAAAACAAATTTACGCTTGCAATTTGTTAATATTTCTTAATTTTCTTAATGTATTTACACTTGTTGAAGTAATTGCAGACACATTTCGAAGCGACAATCCTTTGCGCAAGAGTTGGATTTCCTTTGCATACTCCACCCTCATTGCTTCCTCGCTTTTACGATAACCCTCTTTACGACCTACCTTGCCACCAATCGCTCTATAATGATTATAACCACTCTCCATTCTGCTTCTTATGAGGCTACGCTCCATACTGTTAAACTGCGCAAGAATACCCATAACCAACTGTGCAATAGGGTTGGGCTGGCCATTGGGGAGCAGTGTTTCAAGACCATTTTGGAGGATATATACACTGATTTTCTTTGCTGTAAGATTTTCTATTACAGTAAGGAAATCTATTGCACGCCTCGATAAGCGACTGCACTCATAGATAAGAACCTTATCCATCTTGTTGCACTCAACGAATGAAAGCAACTCTGTAAGGGCTTGGCGTTCTGCTACAGTCTTTGCGCCACTAACCTTTTCGCAGAACTCCATTACTACCTCGTATTCCATCTTACGAGCGTACTCACGCAACTCTGCCAACTGTCGCTCATAGTCTTGTCCTTGCGTGCTTACACGAGCGTATATAACGACCTTTGCCATACTCCCACTACTATTAAAGAACCTCAATAAGATTTTCAAAACGCAGTGAACGAAATCCACCCTTTTCACAATCCCAATAGCAAACAGTGTTCACGCTATCCCTTGAAATGCCTCTGCCATTTATGTTTGCTTTCATAAGGTTGCTTGATGTTGTACCCCACGCCTCACGAAGCGTGCCATCTTTCTTCATATATACGAAGTGAGCAACACCCATCTGCAACTTTGCTTTGAGCAAGTCAATCATCTGTGCCTTGATTACGCCCATCGCCTCGCTGTTGGTTCTATGAGCGATTACGCTGGCTCTACGACTTGTAAGATTATTTATTACAACAACTGAATTATTTGCTACTGCTATCATATCTGTATTGGTTAAGTGGTTAAACATATCTATTTGCTTTCAACACCACAAAGATAGTTATTCTATTTTAATCCTGCTAATATTTTAGCAAAAATCCAGCATAAAAATATGATTTTATTTCAAATTAGATAATATTTCTCTAATTTTGCACCAAATTTACGATATGGAAAGAACGATTTTACATTTACAGATAGAAGATAGACACGAATATTTTGGTTCTCCATCTTCACTATTCGATAAATACACACGAGAGGAAATTGGTATCTCACAAGCGGCATTAAACAACTATTTCAGCAAGTTGGGAGATAGTGATGAACCAATATATAAAAACAAAAAGTGTACCATAAGAAAAGGTACACTCTATGTTAAACCCACTACTAGGGGGCGTAAGAAGCAAGGGGAATAATACATACTTTAACAATTAGTTTATAAAAATGTTATCCAACCTGTGTTTAATTTCTTAAAAAATATATATTTGCAAAAAAAATGCTATGAAGTGTAAATATTGCCATAAACCCGCTGGATTTTTCAGCACAAAACATAAAGAGTGTGAACAAAAGCATTTTGCTACAATAGAAGAATTAAGAAAAATTTTCTCTAGAAGATTTTTCATAAATGAGTCTAAATCTTCATTTACAAATTACAATGAAGCTAAAGAGGAATTAGCAAATACCATCTCTAGTGGTTACATAAGCGATGATATTTTTGATGGAATTGTAACAGATGCATTAAACGATTTGTTAAAGAAAAAAGCGGTAATGCTTGATTACATTGGTTTTAAGACTTTTATGTTTTCAATACCCGAACACTTGAAGCAAAAAGTTCTAAACACAAGTCATTACAACGATTTTTGGGCGAATTATTTTTTCTTGAAATTCTTAACATTGCAGAATGATGAGGAAGAAAAAATCAAGGAATATCAAGCTTTAATGAAAGAGGTCAAAATTAACGACTCTGTTTCTAAAAGCATAAACGAAAGTCTACTGTTAGTCTTGTCTAAAAAAATAAACGAATATCTTGAAGATGGTATTATTGATAATAACGAGGAAGAACAAATCAGCAAATTCCTTGAATATTCCTCATTGTCTGATACTGCCACTCTCTACAAAAGCAGTGCATACCAAAGACTAATACAGTCTTTGATTTTAAGGGATATTCAAGAAGGAAAAGATGTTGAAAAAAGACTTCTTGTTGGAAATCTTCCTATTCTATTGGGGAAAAAGGAACAACTCCTTTGGGTCTTCAAAGATGTTAAAGGGTATGAGGAAAAGACAGGGCGTAAGTATGTTGGTGGTTCTAGTGGTGTTAGTATGAGAGTTTGCAAAGGAGTGTATTATCGTGTAGGAGCAAGCAAAGGACATTCTATAGAATATCAATATCAAAATGACTTGGGCAGAGGAGTTTTTATTATTACCAACAAGAATTTATATTTCATAGGTGACAAGCAGGTAAAAATGGGAATTTCCAAAGTCTTGTCTTACAAACCATATAGTGATGGTATAGAACTTGTGAAAGATGGCGCAAATCCCAAACCTTATACTTTTGTTGGATTTGACTCTTGGTTCGTTGTAAATGCTATGCAGTTATTAGTCGAATAAAAATTATAGCCACTAGTTTAACTGGTGGCTATAATTTTAACATTTACAGATTTATAAACAAAAATAAATCGCTGTTGATGATAGTAGAACAAGTAATGCAACAACTCCCAAGCAACCTCCATTGTCATTTTTAGGGTCATATCCCCTCAAATTATCAATATAATCTTTCGCTTCTTTTAGACTGCAATTATTATCTTCCTTGTATTCTTTTACAGCTTGTAATAATTGTCCTTTATTGATTAACTCAACATACTTGTTATTTTCAAGATTAACATCAATCTTCATTTTCTTATCATTTTCCATAATCTTATATTATTAGATTTTTCGCAAAAATAGCAATAAATTTCATCTATTTACAAATATCAAAAAAATAAATAATTGATTGCCACCGGCTGCGCCGATGGCAATCATTTTATATAAAAATCTACTTTATTTCATTATCAAATAAGAATAGGGGATAATCAAATTTATGGTCAATAGAACCATTATCACGCAGTATTGTGAGTATCTTGCCCATTGCATTTTCGCCCACTAAAGTATAATTACATTGAGCAAGTATTGTTTGCTCACATATATCTACGACCTTTTCCATCGATTGTATTTGTGCTTTGAGTTTATCATCAAAAGATTTCTGTTTAGAGGCACTACGAGGTCTTTTAAGCGAGGCAGTCTTTGCCAAAGCGTCTTTCTCAAATGAACGAATATAACGTTCTGTAGAGGTTCTCACTGCCCTTACAAGGTCTTTTTTCTGCAAGTCTTGACAACCCCAACGCAATACCATATTACTATGGTTCTGCATTGTTGTGTCCTCTACAATGATTTTTCCTTTAGTCTTTGCAAGCAACTTTCGAAAACCCTCATTTTGAGCATACTTCAAGTTTACGATATACTTCATTACCTCAACATCGAAATAATTTTCACGCCAATGAGGAAATAGGAAATCAGTATATTTATTGCTGTTTATGAACACTTTCTTACAGTACATAGAGTTTTTGTATTCCATAACTTCACGCTGTAAATCGGGGTAACCCGAGAAGCGTAAGGCAATAAACAAATGTTCGCTTGTCTTGAATTTATATCCACAGCACTCGACTGGATATACTGTACTCATATTGCTTAAAGCACCATACTTTCCATTCAATTTACCAAAGGTTACAATATCATTGGGTTTGTAGTGTTCTGTTCTGCCAAAAACAATTTCATAAGGATTGTATATTGGTTTTACCTCATCGGGTTGTGTATATAAATCCCTAATAGGAAGATTAAGAACACGCCCCATAGTTTCGACAATCTTTTGACTTGCGTGTTCTCCTTTTAATAACGAATAACAATATTCACGAGTAACACCTATCATTTGAGCAAACTCACGAACAGATATGCCCCTTTGGTTTATTATCTCTTTTACTCTTAATTCTGCCATAGCAAATTGAATTTTGACAAATGTAATATTATTTATTACACATTGCTTATTTTATCAACATAATATTTTAAATTAGACTAACACAAAAAGAATGTATCAAGGTTGTCTTTTTATTGATTACCTTGATACATTTTTAGTTTGATACAATACTGTGTATTTCATACATAGGTTTGATATAGATTATTCTCTATTATATCAATCAATTACAGTAAAATACTATATATTCATAGGGTGGTTTACTAATACCCTACGCAACAATATCAAGAACATCGAGAGTCTGTTTACCCTTTACAGTTTGGAAGCGTAACACTCTGTTTGAAAAGTCAAGGAACAAACGCCAAAGGAAATCTTCGTTGCAGAACAACATAGGATTGTATTCTATACCCAAGTGTTGGAAATATTCTCGCAAGGTATCGCCATTTACACGAACCTCTAAACGAAAAAGGTAATTGGGGTTGCCATTGGCTTCTGCGATGTAGTGTTTGCCACTATTGCTTTCGATTTCTCTTTTCTTGTTGTATGCAGAGAGGCGTAAATCGCCATTCTTCTGCTGGACTATGAGGCTGTATTCCTTAATTCTGCGACAAGACCCAACGCCTATGTAAAGTATATCTTCAAGGAGTTTATCCCTGTCTGTTACCTTTGTGCCGTTTACTATAGGTATTAGGTTTTCATCACGAATGGCACGAATTAGGCGTTTGGAGAGGTTTCGGGTATCATCGAAAGCGAGGTCGAGGCGTGTAAGGTTGTGGAATTTCAATCCCAATACGCCCTCTATGTAATCGAGGTAAACGAGGCGATTGTGGGTGTTATAATTGTAGTTGAGGTATAGTTGCTTGTTGTCTATCTCAATCCATACAAACCCACTCATTTCGCCCTCTTTGTCTGCTTTCAATCCCCAACGCAATGTACCAAAGCATTGCATATCGTACTCGCTGTTGGGGTTGTTGCTTGTTCGTTCAAGGTAAATGATTTTGTAGATGTAATTGTAATATTTGCCCTCTGTCCTTTCAAGGCGAAAATCCCAATGTGGGAGTTCATAGATTTCGAGGGGTGTTTCCATTAGTTGATATAATGGAGAGTCTTCATAGAGTGTGTAGCATAGTTTTACTTTGTCAGCACTGATTTTCATTGTTAATACTGTTTTTAATCTCATTAGTTCCATCGTTTGGCTTATTGGGGATTGTTGCCCAATATGCTCTCATACCATCGCTGATGGCTTGCTTGTGGTTGTCTGTCAAACCACGCCCTTTGAGGGCTTGACTGATACGCTGTTTGGTATCATCATTTAATTCTCTGTATGTTCTTTTCATAAGCAATACTGTTTTATTATAAATAGTAGCATAAGTAGAAAAAGAGTAAATAGTAAGTAACTTTTTTTGAAAAATATTTCTGTACAAAAAAATAAAAACAGTTTTTACCTATACGACTAAAAATGATATTTGATAAGCGATATAGGTTACATACATAAAAAGCACCCACAGAGGGGTGCTGATTGTGTTTTGCAATTTGATACCATTACCAACCTTGTCTGTTTTTTAACGATACGGACCTATTGGGATATATTTTCGTAGTTCCCAAATTAGGTCAAGGTCTTTCAATAGTAGTTCGAAGTCGAAACCGTCAGGTGTACTCAGAGAGCGAGATTGAATTTCAATCTCGCTCTCTGAGTATTGGTGGTTTAAGGGCAACTAAGGGCGATTAAGGGAGGCTAAGGGATACTAAGGTGGCTTAGGTTACAATGTAGCCCTCGTTAATCGCTAATCGTTAATCGCTAATCGTTAATCGTTAAACGTTAAACGTTAAACGTTAATCGTTAATCTGTTGACGGCATTCGCTACCGCAACCCAAGCGGCATCACTTTCAGCGATGCTACGCTTGACGAGATGCTGCTCATGCCGTCGAAGCCTACGGCTTTAATCGTTATACGTTAATCGTTAATTCGTTCCTCGTTAAACGTTCCTCGTTAAACGTTAATCGTTAATCATCATCTTGCAAGCGAGAACTTCATGCTCACGCCGAAGTCTGTTGTCGATGTGGGGTATGAGTTCGCCGAAATGAGCGGTATAGTCTTCTGACGGTCGAAGTAGAGGCTGAACGTAAGTGTCTTGCTGTATGCGTAGTCGGCCGTGAGCGAGTAGTTGAACGATTTGTTGCCGCTTGTCGCCTGTGTCGTGCCTTTATCTATGCTGCGGCATACCGACGAACTGTTCTTGAACGAGAAGTCGGCACGTATGTTAATGTCGTTGCCACTGCCCGACTTGCTCTCTTTCTTGCTCTTGCTTGCCTTCTTGCCGCCGTTCAGGAACTTGAGGTTTACAATCTTGTAGCCGATGTTGAACGCTATCTCCTCGGAGCTTGTCTCGACAAGCTGTATTGCCGTGACGCTCATGTTGAGCGTTCTTGACTTGATGTATTTTCCCCCTAAGGTTAGGTTGAAGTTGGTCGTGACGTCAAGTCCTATCAGCGGCGAGAAACTCTCGTTTATCGACACTGCGCCCACATTGTACCTTCCGCTCGGAACGGGCAGTCCGGTAGTGGTGCTGTTCACGAAGCCTATGCCCTTCGAGTACTCCATGTATGTGGCATATGTGCTGTATGAGCCAACTGCATACACGCTCTTGTAGCCATGCTCTATGTTCACGCTCTTGAAGTATTTCTTCAGGAACTCGAGCTTTGAGAGTCCCGAATATTTTATCTTCCAGTTAGGCAGCAGGCGGAACATCTCAGGGAATATGCCGTTGCCCTTGATGCCTGTATATGTGTCAAGGAATGCGGGTATCATCACGTCGGCGGAATATTTGTTCACGCCGCCGTTCGCCGCATCGTAGCTCTCGCCTGCAAGCGTGCTCGAAGCAGGGTATTTGGCTCCCTGGTAAAGCTGCTCTGTCTTCTGGCGGTACGCTTCGATGTTGCTCACGAAGCTGTCGTAGACAGCCGACTTGTATCCGTTCGCCGCATTGCCGCCGCCGAACGAGCTGCCTATGGTTATTGTTGTCATGTTAAGGCCGCCCGACTCGTTGAACGGCATGCCCTCGTACATGAACTGTACGCTCTTGCTGTTGTTGCGTGTCCAGTTTGCGTTGAGGTCTATCTTGAAATCCCTCATAGGCTCAAGCGTCACTCTCACCTGCAGGTCCTCGGCAGCAGTGGACGACGCCTCCGAAGCCACGCTGTCGCTGCGCAGCAGCCAGCTGTTGCGGTGCGCCTTCTGCAAGAAGCTGTCATCGGTGAAACCGAATGCGAAGTCAAGTCCCGGAGCATACACGCCGTTAATCTTGTTCTGCCCGAATATGTCGCCCGTCGTCGGCAGGAATCCCGGCAGGCTCATGGCATATGCGTTGGTGTAGTTCACCGACACGTTACGCACGAGCATCAGGGCTCTTACGGGGTACTGCATGGCCAGTGCGAACTTGCTGCGCTCACCGTTGTCTGCCTTTGGCAGAATAGTGACTTTGACGTCTATGCTGTCATTGTTCTTGACAAGTATCTTGTTGTCGTCGATGACTTTGTACTTGAGACAGTATTTCTCGCCTTTCTTGGTGCGTGCGGTAATCTCGAACTTTTTGCTCTTGAGGTTGTGCTCAATGGTCACGGTAGTGTCTTTGCGAATCTCAATCTCCTTCACGAACGGCTTCACCTTCTTTGGCTTAGGCTTGCGTACATTCGCCTTGCGTTTGTTGCTTGCGAACCGTTTGTTCGTCTCCTCAAGGTAGGGTATAAGGTTGTACAGCTTCTCTAAGCTGATCGTGGCCTTTGCCGTGACATTGCGTTTGTTCGAAATGTTATTGCCGAAGTTCACTCCCGAGATTGTGTTTCCTCTCTGCCAATTGTATGTCGCCGAGTAGCTCACGTCGGCCGCCAGCCATTCGAACACGGGCACTTTGTTGAGCGGCAGGCTGTACGATGCGGTAAAGTTCTGCTGGTAGCCGAGCGGCGTGCCAAAGTCGGCAAGGCTATGCTTGACAGAGTCCTTCCACATCTCATACTCGTTGGGATACATCGCCTTGTTCACCGGGACAAAAGGCTCTTCTACCTCGGCGTTCGTTCCCGTGTTGAGGCTCATCCTGAGGTTTGTTGTAGGGTCCCACTTTATCGAGAAGGCACGGTTCCAGTAGAACTGCTGAGAGAAGGTGAGCGGTATGTCGTTGCCGCCGGCGACGGCATTGAGGTCTCTCCGCTGTATCTCGTGGTATGTGCGTGTCATGTCGGTGCTGAGGGCCAGTGTCTGCGGCAACGGGTTCACTCCCCAGTCTTTCATTATCTTCAGCCACCTTGACTTGTTCTTAATCTTGCCGAATGGCTTTATAGTCTTTATGGGGCTTGAATAGTTGTAGGCTATCGACGCTTTCCAGTTCAGCCTGTTCTCCCAGCTTATGGTGCTTCCGCTGTTGTCGGTGCTTGAGCGTGAATAGCTGAAGCTGATGTTCGCTGGGTCGTACGGCATGGACTTCTTGCTGCTTATGTTCACCTTTGCGTTGCTTACGCTGAAGTTGTGAGTCCTTGAACGTACCTCGGCAATGTTCTTTATCGAGTCTCTTCTCTCGTCGTCATATGTGTCGAGCATGTCGCCGAGCATGATGTCGGTGTCGAACGGGCTGTAAAGAGGCGATGTAACCTCGTCGGTGAACGAGTAGTAGAGCGGCACCGATACCTTGAACGACTTCGGCAGCAGGCGGCCTGCGTTCATGGAGCCTGTGAGCGAGTATTTGTAGTAGTCGTCGGTACTGCGTGCCGACAGCTTGTCCTCAAGGCCGCCGAAGCCGGCTGTCTCAATCTTTCCTTGAGCAGCGAACTGGGCAATGTCCGACAGCTTCAGGTTTAGGTTGCCCTGCGCCGCCCATCCGCTCTTGTTGCTGAAGCCGAGCAGACGCATCTCATTGACCCATATAATCGCCGATTTGTTGCTTGCGCTGTTGTTGCGTACTCCAATCATCATCACCTTGACCTGTCCGAGCGACGGGCTGCCGACAATGCTTATCCTGTTCTTGGGAGTCTCTTCGTCGTATTCGCTGTATATGGTGGTGTTGCTTACGCCTTCGGCATTGTTGTTGCGCAGGGTGTTGCGTCTCACCTTGACGTCGGTGAGCTTGCTCAGCTTTATGTCAATCATGTTCTCCTGAGGCCATACGGCGGTCATGGCGGCAGTGCTGTTGCCGTCATACGAGCCGTGAGGCGTGAGCTGCAGCGGAATCTCGTACTCGTAGTAGTTGCTCTTGTAGTCGGAGCCTAAGCGTACGAACAGCGACACGTCGTTGTTGCTCAGCTGCGTGGCATCGGCCTCGGGCGCCTCGGCATGAATGTATAGCTGTATGCGCTCATACTGGCGTATGTCAAGGTTGCTCTTCTTGTATACCGCCCTCGACTCCTTGCTGCCCAGGTTGTTGATGTTCAATGCAAGAGCCTGCTCGTTGTCCTGTCTCAGCTGCGGCTGGCTCGGGTCAATGATTCTTGTTACGCCCGGAGGCAGCACGTAGTTTACCGGCTTTCTGTCGCCATGCTCCTCGATGCTTACCGCCGATGTGGTGAACTCGCCCGACATTGTCGGCGATGTGTTGTTCTTCGATGCTATCGGCTGCTGATAAGGACGCCATGTGCCTCTCACGAGCTGCATGGTTGCGAAACGCAGGGTTACGGGCTTGGCGAACGATGTCATGTACATTCGTATGAAGCGTATCGAGGTGAAGTCACGTATCGAGCCTACAGCTTTTTCATACTCTTCGATAGGGATGCGGAACTTGTACCAGTTCACGCTCTCGGTCTTTCCGTTACGCAGCTTGGTGGTTACTGTGCGTTTGTCGGTTATGTAGTTGCGGCCTACATGCATATCCTCGGGACGCAGCGATACCTTATACTGGAAAAAGTTCTCGTACTCGTCCATCGTGAAGTCCTGGTTGGCATCCTCAATGTCGGGAGTCGATTTTGCGGCGCTGCTGAAGGTGTTGCCCGACGACTCCGGCGAGTTGCCCTCGGTGTTGTTGAAGTATTTGTATCGCTCTATGATGCTCTTCTCGGCTGCGTCGTAGTCGCCGCCTCTGAAGTAGTGGTAGTCGTCGCCGGCAGGGTCGTTGGCTATGCTGTCGTACACCTCCTGTCTAACACGGCCCTTCAATGCGTCGAGGTAGTTCTTGTAGACAGGGAACTGTGCCTCGTCGCTGCTGCTCAATCCGTTCAAGCCCGCATCCTGCTGCTCTCTGCTGCCCGAATTGTTGTCAAAGGCGTACACAAGGCCGGTCGTCAGAGGCACACGGCCCCATGCGGTCTCTTCATATTCGTAAGTGTTGCCTGTCGCAGGCAAGCCATTCTCGAAGAACTTCTTGCCGTCCTTCAGAATGTCCTCCGACACCTCGCCTAAGTTAAAGTAGAGGTCGCCGCCCATGCCCATCTGTTCGTATATGAACGGGTCGAGCAGCCAGAACTCGAGGTACTGTATATTGGCGCTCTCGAAATCGGTTGTCGTCAGCTGGCGTGTGATGCCGCCCCAACGCCTCTCGGGGTTGTTCAGCTTGCCGTTGAAGTCCATGTCGGTGTCAAGGTTGTACGGGCCGCGCTCGTTGGGGTAGTAGGTTACGTCGAAAAGCGACATTGTCGAGGACTCTCCGAATGTCGATTCTTTGTTGGGGTACAGCTCTCTCTCGTACACCTCGCGCACGTAGTGGTTCGACAGCTGTTCCATGTCGCTCTTTATGTGCGCCGGCGTCAGCGACGAGCTGCGGCGCGTGAACAGCGGGTCAATGGTATACCAGCTTATGCGTGCGCGGTCGTACCCTGTGCGTACGTCGTTAATAAGGTTGCTGTAGGGCATGCCGCTCGGCAAGGAGGATAGCTGCCATTGCGACGGCGACTTGAGGTCTATGCCGTTCTCGGTGCTTTCGAAGTCGTCGATGTACGACGCTTCGCTCTGAACATGCTTCGACGTGCCGGCCTCGAGCCTTGCGAACTCTGCCGAGATGCTTATCGAAGAGGGCTCTGTGCAGCTTATCAGCGGCAAGCGGTCAATAATGTTGGTGAGCCATTGGCTCTGTTTCTTCCACGACAGGTTAAAGCCCCAAAGGAAGTTCTGCAACGGCTCAGAGCCCATATCCACCTTTGTGGTCAGGGGCTTCTCGGTAAGCGACATGAGCGTACCGCCGAACTTGAAGTCGTCAGAGAAATCGTATTTCCAGTTGAGGCCGAGCACGGTCTTTCGCTGCATGTTGAACAGGGTGTTGCTCTCGAGCGACACCTGTACGTCGGTCCCGGCGTCAATGATGCCCTGGTTTAGAATGGTGACTGTTCCCGAGGAGTAATCGACCTGATAGTCGCTGTTCTCGACAAGAGTGACGCCGCCGGCGGTCACTACGACAGAGCCTTTGGGAATGTTTGTAGACCCTGTCTCTATGACATTCGCCGCAGAGCCTGTATATTCTCCGATAAGGTAGAACTTGTCTTTCTCGGCAATCTGCTTGGCTGTTGTCTTTGTAGAGTCATACAGCTCGTTGAAAACGTACTTTTCGGCAATGTCGTCGTTGCTTATCCTGCTTTTCAGGTATTCGCCGAACGGCTCTACCGAAGGGAAGAATATTCGGCCCGACGAAGCGTCTACCGTGTATCCCGGAATAAAGTCGAATATGCCGTTAGGGTTCTCCTTGCTGTTGTTGCTGTCGAGGCGGTCGAGGTTGAGCAGCTGCAGCAGGGTCTTGCCTTTCAGGCTCTCTTCGGGCAGGTACGTGATGTTCGTTCCGAGGCTGTCGCTCGCATAGTATATATCGAGCTTGAAGTCGTTGCTCTTTAGGTTGCGTGTCTCAAGGGAATAGACATTCTTCATCATCAAGTCCCAGCATCCGTTCTTGGGGGAGCAGGCGTTAGGCTTCAACAGCTTTACGAAGAGCGTCGATTTCGACTCGCTAACGTCGTTCGAGAACTCGCCGACCTGGAACGTGCGTCCGCCGTACGTGAACTCATATGCGACGGCAAGCACCTCGTCGGCTCTCAGGGCTGTCTTCAGCGAAATGAAGCCAAGCTCCTTGTTGAGGGTATATTCCGACGAAGATAGCAGGCGGGCGTTCGACAGCTTCTCGTAGTCGAGTCCGCCGTTCATGCCGTCGATGCCGCTCATGACATTGTTCACCTGGTCGAAATCACGTATCGCCGAGTAGTTGCCTGTCATGGCCGAATAGAGGTCGTTGGCGCCGTTGAAGGGGACATTGACGTTGCTCTGCACGTTCCACAAGGGGTTGCTGATGTGCCTGCTCTCGGCAATGTCGGTAAAGGCTATGATGTTGCGCGGGTTGCTGTAGTCGCTTGTCTTGTTTGTCACCCACACCTCTATGCGGCTGATGTTCACGCCCGAGAGAATGGTAGGCAGCTGTGACATCGCACGGTCATAGTTGTCACGGAAGTAGTGAGCGAGGAAAAAGTGCTTGTTCTCGTCGTAGTCGGTAATCTCAATCTCGTACGTAGTGAGCTGCGTGCCGCCCTTTGAGCTTACGGAATTAGTGCTTGACGTCTTTTGCGACACCACCGTCTGCAACAGCAGCTTGCCGAACTGCAGGTCGGCCCTGAGACCGAAGAGCGACGATGCGCCTCGTATTAGTCCTGAATTGGTGGGGAACGACACGTTGCCCGCCTCGAGCAGCTTTATTATCTCGTCCTCCTTGCCGTCGTATTTCAGTCCAATCTTCTTGGCGTCGTAGCTGAACGTGGCTTCGGTGTTGTAGTTGAAGTCCATGTTCATCTTGTCGCCGACGCTTCCCCTGAGGTTGATGTTTATCTTCTCGTCAAAGTCGAAGCTGTTGGTCATGCGGCTGCGTGACGGCAGCGAGGGGTTGTCGATGGTCTGGATTGAATATCCTATCTTCAGCTCTGCGTTGCCCTGTGTCTTTATGCGTACGCCGCCGGGGCCGAAAATCTTTTCGGCGGGGCCCAGGTCGAAATGCATGTCGGTGAAGTCGAACTTTCCCTTCTTGCTGGCGTTTTCCCACTCCTCGAAGTTCTTGTTCCTGAAGTAGCTCTGCATCGACTTTCTCTCCTGCCATTTCGAATACTCCTCGGGGCTCAGCAGCATCGGCGTGCCGAGCAGGGAGCCTCCTTTGAGCGAGGTGCTTATGCTGTATGTGTTGTCCTCTTCGTTGTACGTGGTGTCCGTTACAATGTTCTCGGGGTCCTTAAGGTCGAACGAGTGACGCTTCGTGCTCTCGTATGTCTGCGAGACGGTCTCGGCAACGGGGTAGCGTGCCTTTACGGTGTCCTCAATGACTTCCGCCTTGTGTCTTCTCTTTATTGAATGACGCACCAGGTCCTTGCGTGAGACCTCCTGTGCATATATATTCATACATGCAAACAAAAGGGCCAGCAATGCAAGCGTGTGTCTTTTCATAGGTGCGTCGTGCTGTTCTTTAGAGTTGTTTCAATGCGAGCTTTATAACCTGCTCGATAGTCGCTGCAGGCTCGCTCTTGATAATGGACTGAACGACTTTGTTGGCAGGGGCGGAGGGGAAGCCGAGCATGACAAGCGCAGAAACGGCGCCCTCGACGACATCGTTGTTTACCGTTGCTGCGACAGTGCTGCCTGTCGTCTCCGCGCCTATGCCTTTGATTTTGTCTTTCAGCTCAATGATTACTCTCTGCGCAGTCTTCAAGCCGATGCCCTTGACGCTTTTTATAGCAACTTCGTTGCCTGTCATTATAGCCTCGCAGAACTCGTTTACGGTAAATGCCGAAAGAATGGTGCGCGCAGTATTGCCGCCGATGCCCGAAACCGATATCAGCAGAAGGAAAAGCTCACGCTCCTGCTTGTTGCTGAAGCCGAAGAGCTGGTGCGCATCCTCCCTTATGACCTCGTAGATATATAGTTTTGTCTCTTTCTTGCCTTGAAGCGTGCTGTATGTGTTCAGCGTGATGCTTGTCTCGTAGCCTACGCCGCAGCACTCGATTATCGCTGTCGCCGGTGTCAGTTCGGCTATTTCTCCCTTTAGATACTCTATCATGATATTTTTCTTTTATGCTTTTTACAAAACGACGTTTTTATCCCTTTATTGTAGCAAGCGGCCTATTTTTTATAATAACATATGCATATAGCGGGAAAATGCCCTTCCTGAAATGCCTTTCTGCTATTTTTGCCTGAACTGATGAGCGGCCAAGAAAAGGGGGTGACTAAAAAGTAAATTTGGTACCCTAAATTTGGCGACGCTCGTTGTAAAACAACAAAGTAAACTTTGTGTTTAACTCGTTTGCACAAATTTCCTGTGTTACGTTTGCCTTCAAAATCCTCATTTACGCCAAGTAAATTAACCCTTTGTGGCTTTTCCTCCTCG
>JAFTRV010000066.1 GCA_017462065.1 Bacteroidaceae bacterium | reverse complement strand
TAACCCTTGCAATGTTTGTCTGTTCTTGCTGTCCGAATAATTTTTCGGATATTTTCTTTCGGCATCTTGCCGATTACTTGTGCGAAAAGTGTTATATTTGCCATAAGGAAGTAGTTGAGTGGGGACTCTCTACTAAGGTAGTCATTTATACCTTAGTACTACTTCCTTTTTTTGTTTTTATGCAATTTATTTAGGACAATATTGCATGACGGCATATTATTTTAAAATATTATGAAATTATTCCAACACTAAGGATATCGATTTCTCCGCAGCTATGCGACGCATGTTCATTACCGCATAACGCATGCGGCCAAGAGCCGTATTTATGCTTACACCGGTCATATCAGCTATATCCTTGAACGAAAGGTCCTGATAGTAACGCATGAATACGACCTCGCGCTGACAGTCAGGAAGCTCGTCGATGAGGGCGCGTACATCCTTCAATACCTGTTCGTTTACCATACGGTTCTCGATATTGCCTTCAGAAAGCTTGGCATCGTTGAGAATATCAAAGTCGGTCTCATCGTTCGAGATAAGATTTTCGTTTCTTTCGACGCGGAACTGGTCAATTACAAGGTTGTGCGCAATGCGTGTAATCCACGCTCCGAACTTGCCGTCCTTTTGATAACGGCCCTGCTGCATGGTTACAATTGCCTTGACAAAGGTCTCCTGAAAGATATCCTCTGCCACCTCGCGTGAACGTACCAAGAAATATATATAGTTGAATAACCTGTCTTTGTGACACTCCATGAGAACGTCAAACGCTGAGTTATTGCCTTTCAAGTAGAGTGTGACCAACATATCATCGGTCATCTGCTTTAAATTCTCCATTATGTCTTCTTTAAAAGTTGAAGTAGAGATTTTCTATAGGCAATTATTTTTACAGGTTTATAGATAAATTTTCAAAACTGCGACAAAGGAAATAAATAATTTGTTCAATTCCAAACATTTTAATAAAAAATGATACAAATATTGCATTAACTGCACAATATTGACACTTGTATCACGTTAAGTGCGGCCTAAAACAAAGGCGGCATTGACAGCCGCCTTCCGTGTTCATTTACCGAACAATTGTCATCTCTTGCATTGGGAAGCCTCGGAGCAGGTCGGCAACGCTCATGCGTTTTTTGCCTGCCAATTGAATTTCGACAAGCTGCAGATAGCCGTCTTTTACCGCTACTTTTGCGAATGACTTGCCGTCGGTAAGAAGAGTACCCGGCTCGTAAGAATGGTTTGCCGCTTCCTTTTCGGCCTCATAGACCTTTATCGCAAGATGCTTGCCTTGAGCGTCTGCGACCTCGAACCATGCCGCAGGATACGGCGACATTCCACGTACGAAGTCATACACAGCGGCAACGCTGCCGTTCCAGTTTATACGGCAGGTATCACGGAAAATCTTCGGAGCAGGACGAAGCTCGCTCTCCGAAGCGTACATATTGTCCTGGGCGGTAGCCGACACCGTTCCGTTCACAATAGCCTCGACAGTCTTTACGACCGTATCGCCGCCCTGAAGCATGAGCTTGTCGTGCAGCGTGCCTGCATTGTCTTTCTCGTCAATCGCTACCACGTCCCTGAATATAATGTCGCCGGTATCAATTTCGTGCTTAAGGAAGAATGTAGTAACGCCCGTCTCCTTGTCACCGTTTATGATAGCCCAATTTATTGGGGCTGCTCCTCTGTACTGCGGCAGCAACGAGGCGTGAAGATTGAACGTTCCGAGAGGCGGCATGTTCCACACGCTTTCGGGCAGCATACGGAACGCCACTACTATCTGCAGGTCGGCATGCCATGATGCCAATGAAGCCTGGAAAGCCTCGTCCTTCAACGATTCGGGTTGCAGCACCGGCAGGCGCTCGGCTATGGCGTACTGCTTCACAGGGCTCATCAGCAGCTGGTTGCCACGCTTGCTTATCATCTTGTCGGGCATCGTAACCACGCCGACGACCTCATAGCCGCAACTCTCGCACGCCTTCTGCCTCTCTACAAGACGACGCAACGGCTCCACCGCAAAATCGGGAGTGCCCAAATATACTATTCTCAGCTTTTTCATTATTAATCTGATGTAAATTCCAACAATGTCTTTCTGTACGCAGTAAATATCGCCGACTTTGAAATGAAGCCGATATATTCACCCGAAATATCCTCCACCGGCAAGTTCCACGCTCCGGTCTCTTCGAACTTTCGCATTACCGACTCCATAGGCTCTTCAATGCTCAGCCTTTCGGGGACCTCACGCATGAACATTGCGACAGAATAGCGGTGATACAATTCCTGACGGAACATGATATGCCTTATGTCGTCGAGGTACAGTATGCCGACAAGCCTGTCACCTGCATCCACGACAGGGAAAATATTGCGTTTTGTCTTTGCGACGACAGATGTGAGCGCACCGAGGTCCATATCCGGGCTGACCCTCATGAAGTCCTTCTCAATTACATCGGCGACTTTGAGTATTGTAAGCACGGCCTGGTCCTTATGGTGAGTGATAAGCTCACCGCGCTGAGCAAGACGTATCGCATAGATATTGTTGCTGTCGAACACTCTTACCGTAAGGTATGAGCAGACTGAAACAATCATAAGCGGCAGGAAGAGCGCATAGCCGCCTGTCAGTTCGGCAATCAGGAATACTCCTGTAAGCGGTGCATGGAACACTCCGGACATGAGCGCCGCCATTCCGAAAAGGGCGAAATTCTTGTCGGACACAAGAACGCCTACGCCCGTCATGTTGCAGAGCGTAGCGAAGAGGTATCCCGATATGCAGCCCAGGAAAAGGCTTGGTGCGAAGATACCGCCACAGCCTCCGGCACAGTTGGTCACTGTCGAAGCGAAGGCCTTGAACAGTATTATAAAGAACATGTAAAGCAGTATGTACTTCGCATGGCCGTAAAAGAGCGAATTATCGAGTATTATATTGTCGGACGTGCCGTTTATCAGTTGTGTTATGGTTTCGTATCCTTCGCCGTACAGAGGCGGGAAAAGGAAAATAAGCACGCTCAGTATGCTGCCGCCTATCGCCAACTTATAGTACGGATTGGCTATCTTCTTGAACTGCTTTTCGACGGCCGTAGTCACATGAGTAAAATATAGCGATATAAGTCCGCAAACAATTCCAAGCAGTATAACGTATGGCAAGCGGGCAAGGTCGAACGCATCCTCCATGTGGAATTCGAAAGTGGCCTCAGTGCCCATCAGCACATACGATATTGTCGCAGCCGTGACACTTGAGATAAGCAGAGGCAGGAGCGACGACATCGTAAGGTCGAGCATAAGCACCTCTACGGTAAAGACAAGGCCTGCAATAGGAGCCTTGAAGATGCCCGACACCGCTCCCGCAGCGCCGCAGCCAATGAGCAGCATCATGACCTTCTTCTCCATTTTGAACAGGCTGCCGAGGTTTGAGCCTATGGCAGAGCCAGTCATCACGATAGGAGACTCGGCACCTACAGAGCCGCCGAAGCCGATGGTTATACCGCTGGCTATAAGCGACGACCAAGTATTATGACGGCGTATCTTTCCTTTGCGGCACGAAATGGCATAAAGCACTTTCGTTACGCCGTGGCTTATGTCGTCACGCACCACTTTGCGTATGAAAAGACCTGTGATAAGAATACCTATGACAGGATATACCAGATAGAGCCAATTGAATGTGTGAGCGTCGAAGCCGCCTGTAAGCAGATGCTGTATAAAGTGTATAAGGTGTTTCAGCAGATATGCGGCAAGCGCCGACAGCACGCCCACCACGAAGCTCAGTATAAGTATGAACTGCTTTTGAGATATATGCTTTTCACGCCAGTCAATGAAACGTTCAAGCATTCCATTTTCCTTTGCCTTGCCCATTATTCCCTTATGATTGTAACAACGCCGTTGGCTGTCAGTTTTATTATGCTTGACGACTTTGCCTTGCCGAGCTCAAGCTGCTTGTAGTTCACGACATAATCGACGCTGTCGATTATCTCCTTGCTTATCTCGCTGTAGTTATTGGGAGTAGGCTCGCCGCTGATGTTGGCGGACGTTGAGACTACGGCCTTTTGAAAACGGTAGCACAGCTCCTTTGAGAAAAGTTCCGATGTCACACGGATGCCAACGCTGCCGTCCTCGGCAATGAGATTGGGAGCAAGATTTCTCGCTCCGTCGTATATTATCGTCAAAGGCTTTGTGGTAAGCTCTATGAGGTCCCATGCCACGGGTGGCACATTGCCGACATAGCGCGCGAGACGGTCGGCGCTGTCCACGAGCAATAGCAGGGCCTTGCTGTCCTCACGTTTTTTTATCTCAAAGACGCGCTTCACTGCTTCCGGATTTGTCGCATCGCAGCCGATACCCCACACTGTGTCTGTCGGATAGAGTATCACGCCACCCTTTCGCATAACCTCGACACACTTTTTTGCCTCTTCAGCTATTGTACCCATAATCCCCCCTTTTAGAATTCACTTGTAAAATGGAAACGTATAGACTTGAAGTCGTTCTGTGCCATTTGCAGCACATAATTGCTGTCGGCAAGGAAGACATCGCGTCCTTCGATATCCTTTGCCATATATTGGTACTTGCGTTTCTTGAACGCCTCAAGCTCCGCCGCATCGTCGCTCTCTATCCAGCATGCCTTGTAGAGGTTCACAGGCTCCCAACGGCATTTTGCGTTGTACTCGTTTTCGAGGCGGTACTGTATCACCTCGAACTGCAGCTGTCCCACTGTACCTATGAGCTTGCGGCCGTTATGCTGGTTCACGAAAAGCTGCGCGACACCCTCGCCCATAAGCTGGTCTATGCCTTTCGCAAGCTGCTTGGTCTTCATAGGGTCGGCATTCTCGATATATTTGAACATTTCCGGCGAGAAGCTCGGCAGCCCCTTGAAATGAAGGAGTTCGCCCTCGGTCAAAGTGTCGCCTATCTTGAAGTTGCCTGTATCGGGCAAGCCGATGATGTCTCCCGGATACGCCTCCTCAATCGTACTCTTGCGTTGTGCCATGAACTGGGTAGGCGAAGAAAAGCGCAGCTCCTTGCCCAAGCGTATATGCTTATAAGGAGTGTTGCGGACAAACTTTCCTGAACATATCTTGCAGAAAGCCACACAAGAACGATGGTTAGGGTCGATGTTCGCTGTTATCTTGAATATGAATCCCGTGAACTTGGGGTCTTCGGGCGACACCGTTCTTTCCACAGCCTGAACCGGACGGGGACTCGGAGCTATTTTAACGAAACAGTTCAACAGCTCCTCGACGCCGAAGTTGTTAAGGGCAGAGCCGAAGAATACAGGAGCGACCTTTGCGTCAAGATAGTCCTGAACATTGAATTCGGGATATACGCCGTCTACGAGTTCAAGATCGGAACGAAGCTTGAAAGCCAAGTCCTCCCCAATGTTGCGGTCAAGCTCCTCGCTGTTGATGTCAATCTCAACCTTTTCGGTCACACGCTGCTTGTTAGGAGTGAAGAGGTCGAGCTTTTGCTCATATATATTATATACGCCTTTGAAACGGGCGCCCTGGTCTATCGGCCAGCTGAGCGGACGCACCGATATCTGCAATTCGCTCTCAAGCTCGTCGAGAAGCTCGAACGGGTCACGGCCCTCACGGTCCATCTTGTTTACATATACTATAACCGGAGTGTTACGCATGCGGCAGACCGACATGAGCTTGCGGGTCTGAGTCTCCACGCCCTTTGCGCTATCGACAACAATGATTACGCTGTCTACGGCGGTAAGAGTACGGAAGGTGTCTTCAGCAAAATCCTGGTGACCCGGCGTGTCGAGAATGTTTATCTTGTAGCCTTCGTAGTCGAACTCCATGACCGATGTCGTTACAGAGATACCGCGCTGCTTCTCTATCTCCATCCAGTCCGACGTAGCCGTCTTTTTTATCTTGTTCGACTTTACAGCGCCGGCAACCTGTATCTGGCCGCCGAAAAGCAACAGTTTTTCGGTAAGAGTCGTCTTGCCGGCGTCAGGGTGCGAAATAATTGCGAATGTGCGTCTTCTTGCTATTTCTTCTTTTATATTACTCATTTTGAACAGTGTTTTAGTGTTTGTGCGGGTTAATCCTCGCTATCGAGGTCGAGCTTGCCCTCTTCTTCTTCCTTGAAATACAACGAGAGCATTGAAATGAACTTGCTTATCTCGGCTGTAGCCTTGAGCGTACCCTCGTTGATTTCCCTCTTTTGCAGCTTCATCAGCCATAGCATGTATAATGCGTCAAAGCAGTTCTCTATCTCATTCTTGTCACGTCCGTCGCTCTTGGTACGGAACTCTACAATGAACGGCAACGCCTTATAGTATGCAGCCGAATAGAACGGCATCTTAGGCGATTTCAACAGACGCAGATGAAGGTCGGTCATGTTGATTATCACGTTCTTGTTGATTTGCAGATGCCCGCTCTCCTTGACGCCCTCCTGACGCATCATGTCAATGAGGTTTTCGTACCAGCAGAAGAGTTCCTGCGCATTGGCATCGTAAAGGCCGTAAGGCTCTATCAAGGCATTTCGGACCTTTTCCATTGAAAGGTCATTGGCACGAAGCAGGTCTTCGACCTGCCACATATACAGCAGATACTCTGCTATATTTTTCTTACGTAGTTCTCTTGAAACAAACAAAGCAATAAAGTTTTAGTGTAGTGACCAGGTACCGGTACAAATAAGAACTCCTCCGATGAACGAAGCAGTCATCACGATAATACCGATAATGCGGTTGATTATCTGTATTCCACGGTCGTCGAAACGGGCTCTCAACTTGCTCACGGCAAGAGTGATAAGGAACCACCATAATATTGCGCCGCCGAATATTGAAAGATACCCTATGCACTGCATAAGGAACGGCTGGTCGGGCAGCATGAAGTTCAGCGGCGTAAAGAGACCGAGGAACAGGAATATAATTGTAGGGTTAGACAGTGTAATAAAGAAACCGGTCACGCCGTTATGGAGAAGGCTGCTCTTGTTGCGGCTTACTTTGCGGACATTCTTTACAGGATTGGCACGGAAAGTATGAATACCGAAAATGAACATGATTGTGGCTCCGACAAGCTGCAGCCAGAAAAGCGCTGTCTGGTTGTTTATTATGTCATACAGGAACGAGAGGCCGTAGCCGGTCAGCAGAGCATAAAGTATATCGCTCATAGCAGCGCCCGTACCGGTAACAAAGCCGTAGGCGCGTCCTTTGTTCAATGTACGCTGAATACACAGCACGCCTACCGGCCCCATTGGAGCAGAGGCGACAATGCCTATAATCATACCCTTAACTACAACCTCTACGATTGTAATCTGTGATATTATCTGCTGAAACAAATCGTTTATCTCATTCATAATGCAAAGTTGCCATTTTTTTATGAATTTTCACCCATTCATACGGACTTTTTTTAGCTGCGAACGCCCATATTAGTATTAGTTGCCATTACTGAACAGCGAGGAGCGTTGTCACTCAGCCGATGTGATATCGGTCACATCCTCTACCACGCTCTTTCTTGCAATTAAATATATTACGATATCGGACAAGCCTGCAACGACGGCGCATGCCCCAAGAATGACCGACACAGTAGCTATAGTACCGAAGGGATTGGCAAGAACGACAATAGAGGCTACGGCTAAAAGCAACGGCGTTACCAACAACCCCCACGCCGAGCGCAGACTGCGGCGTACAGAGACGACGCTGTATATCTGAAACAGCGAAAAACCGAGCAGCACGACAGCCAAAACAACAGCCAGCAGGCCGAGGAATGTCATTGGCGACACAAGAAGCCATACTCCGAAAGCTATTGAGCCTACATCGATAATAGATATCATGACAAGCGGAAAGAGCGCAGCTCCCTTGCGTGTCATAAACAGATTTATCACCGAGACAAGCGCCGGAAAAAGGAAAGCCAGACCAAGAAGCCTTACGAGAAACGGCATTGCGCTGTCCTTTAGGATAATGAGCAGAACGCCGACAAGCACTGCAAAAAGGGAGCGTGTAATATTAATAATCATATTCTCAAATGTTTTTGCGGTAAACAATATATTTCTTAACATCGCAAGACCTTAAATTAAGGCTTAAAAGCTATAAAAAAGATTAACACGGAACAGCCGCAAAGATTGCCGCAGGCGTCGCCGCCATTTCCGAAAGCCTATTCTTCTTCGGCTGAGGGTAAAGTAACCTTTACCTTCACTATCCTGTGCTTATCCTTCTGCACGACCTCAAATATAATGCCGTTGCACTCCACCTTCTCGTTCAGCACAAGAAATTCCCCTTTGACCTCGAGCAGCAGACCCGCAAGCGTGTCGGCCTCGCCGGCAACCTCCTCGAACTCGTCGCTGTCAAGAGAGGTTATCTTGTAGAAGTCCGAGAGCATTGTCCTGCCGTCGAAAAGGTATACATTCTTGTCGAGCTGCTCATACGAAGTGTCGGGCTCGTCAAATTCATCGTTTATCTCTCCTACAATCTCCTCGACAATATCCTCAAGCGTTATAAGGCCCGATATTCCGCCGAACTCATCGACTACAAGAGCCATATGCACCTTTACTGTCTGGAAATCGCACAACAGGTCGTCGATTTTCTTTGTCTCGGGAACGAAGAAGGGCTGGCGTACAAGCGACTGCCACCTGAAGCTTTCGCCTCTGTTCAAGTGCGGTATAAGGTCCTTTATATAAAGGATGCCTCGAATGTCGTCCTGAGTCTTGCCATACACCGGTATACGTGAATAGGCGTTCTCGGCGGCGCACTTCAGCACCTCGCTGTAAGGCGCCCGTATATCGAGCATGACCATGTCAAGACGTGATGTCATGATATTTTTTACCGTCTCGTCGCCGAAACGGATGATACCTTCGAGCATCTTTTTCTGCTCCCCTATTTCTTTATTGTCGGTAAGATCGAGCGCCTGCTCAAGCTCGTCCACCGAGAGAAGATGGTTCTTCTTTGAGACAAGACGCTGGGCGAAAGTCGTAGAACGCACCAGCAGCTTCGAGAATGGAGACAGCAACTTGTAAAGAAGATAGAAGCCGTTCGAAGAGAAGCGGGCGAACTTCAGCGGATTGCTTTTTGAGTATATCTTGGGCATTACCTCGCCGAAAAGAAGCAGGAGGAATGTCAATATTACCGTAAGCAACAGGAATTCAAGCCATTCCGCCCCTTCGCCGAACTTAAGAATACTCATAAAGAAGAAGTTCAGCAACATGACAATTCCCACATTGACAAAATCGTTCACTATGAGAATTGTCGCCAAAAGCCGTTCGGGATTACCGAGCATCTTCAAAAGACGGCTGTCACCCGACGACTTGCTTTCGCCAAGCTCGTCCAAATTCTGGCGATTCAATGAGAAAAAAGCAATCTCGGAGCCTGAAGCGAACGCCGACAGCATCAGCAGCACAACAGCAATGCACAGAGCGACTACTGCGCTTAAAGAGGGGGGCACGACCTCGGGCAGAGCCGAGGTTATGAAATTAAAAGCATCTGTATCCAAAACCAATCGTTTTAATTATTAAAAGGGCGCCGAAGAGGGTGTTCCGTCTACTGCGGGAGCCGCTCCGTTCCTTGAAGAGAGCATCTCCATAGTTTCGGCAAGGATTTCAGTACGGTAGCGTCTTATACCGTTCTGGTCTTCGTATGTATTAGTTCTTATCTTGCCCTCGATGTATATGCGGTCACCTTTGTGAACATACTTCTCTGCCACTTCGGCAAGACCTCCCCAAAGCACAATATTGTGCCATTCGGTGCGTTCGGGCACTTGAGTGCCGTTTTGCAAAGTATAAGCACGCTCAGTCGTTGCCAGAACCATATTAGCGACAACCACATTACGGTCAAGATGACGTACATCGGGTTCCTTACCCACATTACCGATAAGAATAACTTTATTAACAGACATATATTTATAAATTAAATTTCTGCAAAAGTATAAAAAAAGAGGGGCAATGTCAAGCATTGGATGTATTTTTATTAATGACGCCAGCAACGAACAGCAAAGGTGTGAGAAATAATAGACACAAACAGAGCGAAACGGGTATAAAAAAACGAGTTGTCTCACATTTTTTCCAAAAAATAGTTTATAAATTTCGGAGATAGCAAAAAAAGCTATATATTTGTAACCCGAAATTCGACATTCACTTTTAGATAACATAAAATCACAGAGAAAGATGACAAAAGCAGAGATTGTAAACGAGATTGCGAGAAAGACTGGGATTGAGAAAGCTGTAGTTCTTACAACTGTAGAGTCTTTTATGGATGTAGTAAAGGAGTCATTGTCTAACCAAGAGCCTGTTTACCTGCGTGGTTTCGGCAGCTTCATTATCAAGCACAGAGCAGAGAAGACTGCGCGTGACATTCACAAGGAGAAGACAATCACTATCCCGGCACACGATATTCCGGCATTCAAACCGGCAAAGACATTTGTAAACGATGTAAAAAAATAATAGTGATAATCAATAAAATTTTTAACCATGCCTAGCGGAAAAAAGAAAAAAAGACATAAAATGTCTACGCACAAGCGTAAAAAAAGACTGAGAAAGAACAGACATAAGAGCAAGTAAGCCTTAGCCTGTAAAAACACAAAAAACAAACTTGCAAGGAGAGTTAAAAAGACTTCAAGTTTGTTTTTTGTTTTAAAGGAAAAGGGACTCGCCTTAATTTAAAGGAGCCCCTCTAAATCAAATTGAAAGAATTGTGACAAGCGAACTGATTGTAGATGTTCAATCTCAGGAAATATCCATCGCAATTACTGAAGAAAAGCAGTTGGTGGAGTTCCAGAGAGAGAAACAGACAGACACCTTTTCAGTAGGCAACATATATCACGGGCGTGTCAAGAAAATCATGCCCGGATTGAACGCCTGCTTCGTTGATGTTGGTTCCGAGAAAGAAGCATTTCTTCACTATTCCGATTTAGGACCCCAATTTTACTCTCTACAGAGATATTTGAAACAGGTCACAAGTGACCGTAAGAAAAGTTTCCCGATAGCCAAGGCATCCATCATGCCCGAAAAGAAGAAAGAGGGAAACATTGCCGAAGCGTTACAGACAGGGCAGGAAATTTTGGTACAGATTACCAAAGAGCCCATAAACACTAAAGGCCCAAGACTGACATGTGAGCTCTCGTTCGCAGGACGTTTCCTGATACTCATACCTTTCGAAGACAAGGTGTCTGTATCGTCGAAAATCAAGTCCCCCGAAGAGCGTACACGACTTAAGCAGCTGATGCAGAGCATTAAGCCAAAGAACTTCGGAATTATCGTACGCACGGTTGCCGAAGGCAAGAAGGTAGCAGAGCTCGACAGCGAGCTGCGTTCGCTCGTAGCAAACTGGGAATCATTGGTCGGCAAGGTGCAGAAAAGCACAAAGCCCCCAACTGTCGTGCATGAGGAATCGGACAGAACGCTCGCTCTGCTCAGAGACCTTTTCAACCCGTCGTACGAAAGCATACATGTCAATGACATTGAGGTCTACAAGAGAATTAAGAACTACGTGTCGGTAATTGCGCCGGAAAGCGTCGATATCATCAAGCTTTACCGTGGCGAATTGCCCATTTTCGACCACTTCGGCATAACGAAACAGATTAAGTCGTCATTCGGACGTATTGTTTCATTCAAGGGAGGCGCTTACCTCGTGATTGAGCATACCGAAGCGCTCCACGTTGTAGACGTGAACAGCGGCAACAGAGCCCGCAACAACGCAAGCAACCAGGAAGAGAACGCCCTTGAAGTAAACCTTGGAGCCGCAGATGAGTTGGCACGTCAATTGCGTTTACGTGACATGGGTGGCATTATCGTTGTCGATTTCATCGACATGGACAAGGCCGAACATCGCCAAGCATTGTACGAGAGAATGAACGAGAACATGGGACGTGACAGAGCAAAGCACAACATTCTGCCATTGAGCAAATTCGGCCTCATGCAGATAACACGCCAAAGAGTACGTCCCGCAACGAACATGGAGGTTGAGGAGAGCTGCCCCGTATGCAACGGGAAAGGCAAGATTCAGCCGTCGGTACTTTTTACCGAGACATTGGAGAGCAAGATTGACACAATGGCAAAGACCATTGGCCTGAAGCGATTCAGGCTGCATGTCCACCCGTATGTCGCAGCCTACATAAAGAAGGGCTTCATATCGATATACAGAAAGTGGCAGATGAAGTACGGAATAGGAGTTCGTGTCATACCCGACCAGAAACTTGCATATCTTGAATACCATTTCTATGACAAGAAAGGCAACGAGATTGACATGAAAGAGGAATCAGAGCTGAAATAACTGCTCAACGCAGTTACAATAAACATTCAGGGCGGCTATTGAATAGCCGCCCTGAATGTTTATTGTTCATGACATCAGAAATCAGATGCCCATAGCCTTCTTCATTGCCTCAATAGTCTCGTCGGCCTTAGCGCATGCGTCGGCATAGCAGTTGCGGCAACCCATCTTGCCCTTTGCCTCCATGTAGAACTTAATCTTAGGCTCAGTACCCGAAGGACGTACGGACACCTTGTTTCCGCTCTCAGTAAAGTACTGGAGAACATTCGATGGCTCCGGCATGTCGATATCGGTAACATTGCCTTCGCCGTCCACCTGCTTCATGGACTTGAAGTCCTTATAGCATACAACCTTCTCGCCTGCCATCTCCTTAAGAGGATTAGCACGGAAGTTCTCCATCATCTGACGAATTTCGTCGGCGCCGCTCTTGCCGGGCTTAACCACATTGACGGTCACCTCCTTAGAGAAGCCATACTCAACATAAATATCCATAAGCATCTGATAAAGGCTCTTGCCGTTATCCTTCGCCCACGCAGCGACCTCAGCTATAAGGCTGCAAGCCGAAACAGAGTCCTTGTCACGGCAGAAATCCTCGGCAAGGAAGCCGAAGCTCTCTTCGCCGCCACCAATGTACTTCGCGATGCCTTCGTTGTCACGGATAACCTTAGCTATCCACTTGAAGCCTGTGTAGCAGTCATACATCTTAATATTGTTCTTTTCGGCAATATTCTTGATGACCTCTGTAGTAACGATAGTCTTAACGACGAACTCCTTGCCCGTCATCTTGCCTAAGGCACGATACTGGGTAATGATATAGTAAAGGAATATCATGCAAGTCTGGTTGCCGTTCACAATCATCCACTCGCCCTCGTCGTTCTTGCAGGCAATGGCAAGACGGTCCGCGTCAGGGTCAGACGCCATTACAAGGTCGGCGTCAATCTTCTTGGCAAGATTGATTGCCATTGTCATAGCCTCGGGGTTCTCGGGGTTAGGAGAAACGACTGTAGGGAAGTTGCCGTCCTTGACCATCTGCTCTTCCACGCAATGTATGTTCTCGAAGCCCCACTGACGCAAAGACGCCGGGATTAGGACACGTCCGCAACCGTGAATAGGCGTGTAGACAATCTTAAGGTCCTTATGACGCTCAATGACATCGGGAGCGATAGAGAGCGTATGAACCTGGTCGAGGAACGCCTTGTCAATCTCTTCACCGATAACCTCGATGAGAGCCGGGTTGCCCGCAAACTTGATATCCTCCACATTCACCTTCTCCACGTTCTTGATTGTGTTCACATCGTGCGGAGAGAGCATCTGAGCGCCATCGTCCCAGTAAGCCTTGTAACCATTGTATTCCTTAGGATTATGGCTCGCAGTGATGTTCACGCCGCTCTGGCAGCCGAGATAACGGATTGCAAAAGAGATTTCAGGCGTTGGACGCAAATCCTCGAAAAGATAGACCTTGATGCCGTTGGCCGAGAAGATGTTCGCTGTTATTTCGGCAAAAAGACGGCTGTTGTTTCTGCAGTCATGGCCTACTACAACGGATATCTGCTCCTTATCCTTGAAGCATTCGTTAAGATAGTTGGCGAGTCCCTGAGTTGCCTTGCCCACTGTATAAATGTTCATACGGTTGCTGCCTGCTCCCATGATACCTCGCAGACCGCCCGTTCCGAACTCGAGCTCACGATAGAAAGCGTCGATAAGCGGCGTCTTGTCCTCGTTGTCGAGCATCTGCTGTACCTCTTTGCGGGTCTCTTCGTCATAATTCGGTGAAAGCCATTCGTTAGCTTTTTCAGTCACCATTTTTATCAATTCCTGGTCCATAATAAATATATAATGATTAATGTATTATAAACAAATTCATACTGCACATTCGTGGCATAGTCGCAAATATAAACAATTCTTTGAATAAAAAAGAAATATTTGATTATTTTGCACTCGGCACAAGATATCGGTCACCCGTTTCTTCGGCAATCTTTCTCCAGAAATCGGCCGGATAGCCGGGACGGACTATTTTTCCGGCAAGGCCGGTGCTTGAACGCTGAAGCTTGCCGTCAGCCTCCTCCTTTACCACAAAGTCGTTATACTTCACTATCACCTTCTCTCCGAACTTACGCCATTCGGCAAGAGCATGCTCCGCACTTTCGCAAGTAAAATCCGTAAGCATTCTTACCGCATGCTTTGGAGAAGCGCCATAAGCCTCAGCAGCCTCCCGCTCTACCCTCTTGCTCTGCTCATAAAACGATTTTTCAAGGCGACACTGAACAGCACGCATGTCATCGATCACCATTGAGTACTTTGGATATATCATATTGGAAACCCAATTGAAAACCCAGAACGATGACTTCCACGAGAACTCTACAGGGTCGGCATATTCCGCGGCATAGCAGTCGGGAACAGCTGTAGCGCAGCAGTAAACAGGAGTATACACCACCATATTGGCGTCATCGGTTCCGAACCACATGACACCGCCCACAGCGTCAGGAAGAGAAGAGCGAAGCTGAGCCACAAAAGTAAAGGCTGTCTGGAACGTAGAGATAGGACGCTCGTTGAAATACTCCTTACCGTCCACCTCGCAGCTCAGCGGCGACACACGGTAAGGCATTTTATAAGGCCCTGCGCCCAAATCGCCGGTAATGTCGAACGGAGTGCCCTCGTAATGGTCTCTCATGCCGTTCTGAACATCCTGCAAAGACAACGGGGCCTTTGGCTTGAAGTAGAGCGGCATGGGCTCGGCCGTCGCATCGCCCGAAGCCCAAGCTACATATCTCGACATATCGGCATCGGCGAACATATTGAAAAAGCTCCATACACGGGCGTCGCAGTAACGCAGGCCGCCGAAGTCGGCAGGACAATAGGCCGCAGCAAAATCGAAGTCAGCGTCAGAGCCATTGTAGTAACCCATCTTTCGGGCGAACTTTATGACATCTTTAGAATAAAGGACATTCTCCTTGTCTTTCATATCGAACTTGCGAATGCGGGCCTGATTGGCATGTGCCGAGATACAGTCGTCGGGGATACGCACCGCTACCCATACAGCACCTTTCTCGTGAGGGCCCTTGCTTATCATTTCCAGCACCCACACCTCGTCAGGGTCGGCAATGGAGAAACTTTCGCCGCTGCTGTAATAGCCGTATTCCTGAACAAGCGACGTCATCACGTCAATAGCCTCGCGCGCCGTCCTTGAACGCTGCAACGCAATATACATGAGACTGCCGTAATCGATAATGCCTGTCGTATCTACAAGCTCGGGACGGCCGCCAAAGGTCGTTTCGGCAATGGCCACCTGATGTTCGTTGATATTTCCCACCACATTGTAGGTCACCGGAGCTTCGGGTATCTGTCCCAAGAGAACGCCGGTATCCCAGTCGTAAACGTCGCGCATGGCGCCTTGCGGGTGCCTTGCCGCAGGAAAATGGGCGAGAAAGCCACTCATGCCGTAGCTATCGGCACTGTATGTTATGAATACAGAGCCGTCGGCTGACGCCTTTTTGCCGACAAGGAAATTAGTACACGAAATGCCGGAGCAGAAAGAGAATATCGCAACCGACATAGTTATAAGAAATCTTTTCATAGCATATATTTATTTTTAGTAATTTATCTCTTCTTCAAAGACAGACTCATTGCCGCAGCTGTCGGTAACAGACAGCCTTAAAAGGCGTTTTCCCCGCTCTACCCTTTCACGCTTCATGTCGAGCGTCAAAGTTTTGTTCTTGCTGCTGTACTCAAAGAGTATGAACTTTCCGTCAATGGTGCCTTTAAAAGTATCCAAAGAGGTCTCGTTCTCAGCTACCTCGAACGAGACGACTCCGCTTTGGCTCCACAATTCCTTGTTTACGGGAGTAAGTTCAGGAGCCATAGTGTCAATTGCGGCCTCATAGCAGCTGAGGCAACGTATCTTCGCTGTCAGCCAGCCGTTCTCATATGTTCCGCCGACCGACGAGCTGTCATCAGGCTCTACGTGCCTTATATAAAGCTTCGACTTGTCTACAGGCAGGTCATTGCCGACCCACAGCGACAGCTTCGCTCCACGCAGCATGGGATAGACCGTGTCGGCAAGGCTGTACCGCCACGTAAGGGAATCACCCTTTTGCAATGTGATATTCAGGAACGCATCCTCGAAAAGCACGCGGCGAGGCACGGAGAGACGCATGCCAAGATATTCGACATTGTTGTCGGCATTCCAATAAAGGATGTGCGAAGATTTCGGGAAAGGAGGAATATCGCTTCTCTTGCCTTTTACGACAAACGAGCAACTGACAACGTTCCCGTGAAAATCGGCAATCTTGCACTCTACATTATACAGCCGCTCTTCGTTCACCGAGAGCCAGCCTTTTCCCTCGCCGGCGTTCAAGAGCCTCAGCCTGTTGTTCGGGGCGACATACAGCTTCTGGAACCACTCGTCATTGTAGTAAAGACGCCCGTAATCGACCCAGGAATTAATGTAAAGATCTTCGCTGAATGAGAAATTTTCCATTGACGACGAGAAGCGGCACTCATCGTCTACGAAAAGTTCAGTCTTGTAAACGCCATATTTATTGTTCGTTCCGTCCATGTAATCGAGAGTCCTTATTCCGAATGCGATATCGCCCCACGCCTCTATCGTGTCAGTCACGGCATCGCCCTTCACTTCGTAAACTCTTGAATCCGCCGCCCCGAAAAGAGACCCTTTGCCGAGTTTTGGATAAACGGCAAGCTCGTGTATCCTCGGCGGCGTCGTGTCCTTGATTATTTCCTTGTAAAAGAGAAGCGGGTCATATAGCTTGTTGCCCGATGCGTCACGCACCTCAAAATGAAGATGCGGACCGAACGAATAGCCCGAGTTGCCTGCATAGGCCAATAGCTCTCCGCCCTTAACGGGGAACTCTCCGGGCTTGAACCACGCATTGACACTGAACTGCTCCTTTTTGTACTGAAGGTCACGCACACGTTTCTCCACTCCCCTCGGGAAACGGTCGAGATGCGCATACACAGTCATATAGCCGTTGTCGTGCATCACATAAAGAGCCTTTCCGTAACCGCCCGGAGTCACAGCCGCACGGCATATGTACCCGTCGGCGACACACCTTATCGGCAACCCGGTAACGCCTTGCGTCTTGAAATCAAGCCCGGAGTGGAAATGGTTCGTACGCAGCTCGCCGAAATTGCCGCTCAGGAAAAGAGGAAAGTCAAAAGGAGGCGACAACGACACATTGCCCGTTTGAGCATATAGCATTGACGGCATTACGCAATATATAAAAAGCAGAAAAATAGCTCTTCTCATCTTTTGAATATCATTAGAAACTTTTTGATGTAATTTTTGAGTCTGCCGTAAACAGTGACTTTTTCTCTAATCTTTTTTATAGATACCACAAATGATAAAAGCAAGAAGATTGAAGACAAGAGCCAAAGGAACGGCATGCTTTCATATTGCAGAGAGAGGGCTATCACGCACAGGAACAGCGTTAATTGAATAAAGAATATCCGCCACATGCTCTTGGATAGTTTCAAGCCATATCTTTTCGTTGCAACCATCTGCAACATAAGAAAATCACAAACGTGAGCCAAAGCCATTCCGGCACCGACACCTATGAAACCGCACATGTTATAGCCTGCCACGACAAAGAATAGCAATATTGCATTATAAACACTCTCGAGCAGTACATATAAGCGGGTTTCATTCTTGGATATTGACAAGTACGAAAGGGGATAAGTCAATGTCCTTACGAACATACCGAACATTCCAATCTGCGCCATTGAAATAGCCGGTGCAAATGCCTTATCGTAAAAGAGAGGTACAAGAATCGGCATCACAGCGACGAATGTCATAAGCAACGGAGACTGAACGAGCAACTGCACCTCTACCTGCTCGTTCACTATGACATTAGCCTTATTCTTATCAGATATAACGGAAGCTAAACGTGGATAATACTCAGAATCGAATGCAGAAAAAAGAATTCCCGGCAACATCATCATTATGACAAAGCCCGCATTGAAGATACCGGCAACCTCGTTGCCACCGCAACTCTTTAAAATAGCATATATGAGCCAAAGCACCAGGGAGCTCAACATAGCCACGAACATATAGCCTATTCCAAGCTTTACGATATCAGACCCCTCTTTTAGGACAGAAAACGAAAAAGGCGATGACTCATAGCGGTACAAAGAGCTTGACAATAAAAGGATAATGCACATTTGTATAAGGGCGACAAGAAAAATCGAAAGGAAAATCCCGTCCAGGCCCATGAAGATATAAAGCGGAACAGAAACCAGCAAGGTCGGAATCGCAATCGCCGTTATGTATATCGTTATCCTTGCAAGGTTCTGTGTTCCTCGCAACACCGCCAATTCCCCGTTTGTCACAGCCATAAACAACAGCACAGGCGACAAGAGCATAAGACGCAACAAAAAGAATTCTCCGCCGTCAAACAGCCACATATTAATAAACGGAGCAACAACAAGCATCAGCAACATCCCCAGCAAGCCCGTAAAGAGAGCGATACTGCGTATAACCTTTATGCATCTTTTGACATCACTGTCACTTTTCGCATACGCATTGGAGAGGGCCCGTACACCGCTAAAAGAGAGGCCGAGGCCAGTCGCATCGCTTATCATCTGCAAAGTGCGATTACACATCGCCATCATGCCGAGCCCGTATGTTCCAAGAAATTTAGCGGCGGCCTTATTCTTAACAATGCCTAAAAGCATTGAAAAGCCTTGCGCTCCGCTGAACATGCCCATATATTTCATTACACGGCCATGCCCTCCCTGCCTGTTTTCAGACTCTTTTCCCGTACTCATTGCAATATCAATAATCAATTGCGAATATACGCTTTTTAGACCGAATTGTAAAATTTAATCGTCGCATATTTGGATATTCGACAAAGAGGAGCAAAAGCATGCATTAAACAGATAAAACATTATTGACAAATTAGATTGTATTCATATATTTTTACTAACTTTGCAATTAACGGCAAACAGGCCATATAAACATAACAGCAGAGAACAACTAAAATGAAATTAAGCATAATAGTACCGGTATACAAAGTCAGAAGACACCTGCAGAAATGCATTGAAAGCATTCTGCAGCAGACATATACCGACTACGAGCTTATTCTTGTAGATGACGGCTCTCCCGATGGATGCGGAGCCATATGCGACCGCTATGCACAAGAGTGCGATAAAGTAAAGGTAATACACAAAAAGAACGGCGGCCTGTCGTCGGCCCGCAATGCCGGAATCTCCGTAGCGAAAGGAGAGTATATAACATTCGTGGACGGAGACGACACCATTGCTTCGGGGACATACTATTACAACATGCATATATTGCTATCGAACCCCGACATTGACATACTCGAATTTCCTGTAATAAGAGACTACGAATCGCCAAAAAGCAATGTCGTGTCATTCAACCCGCAAAAGATCAGTGGCAACCCGGAGGTATTCATAGACTGGATAAAGCGCAAAGGATACGACCACAGCTACGCATGGAACAAGATATACCGCGCAGAGATGTTCCTTTTCGTGCGGTTCCCCGAAGGAGAAGTGTTCGAAGACCTGTACACTACCCCAATGCTGTACGAAAGCGCATACAATGTCTACTATTCAGACTGCGGCTTCTATTACTATTATAAACATGAAGACGGCATAACCACGAGCTACTCATTCAAGTCGCAGTACTACCTATACAGGAATACGCTGTCGCTGTTCAAGAAAGTTAATGACACATATAAAATGCACGAAGAGGCAAGAGAACTGCTACTTTCTTGCCTTGACAGGCTCACAGACCTTCACCGCTGCAGCGACGGAGAGAAAGACGAATACAAGAAGGCAAGAGAGCTGATGAGCCGTGAAAGAGGAATCGGCATTCAAGAGCTCTTCAAGATGAGCATACCCACAAGCCGCAAGATAAAATTCGTTATATATTCACTCTTTGGCGTAAGGGCGCATTGCATGCTTTTTGCAGCCATATTGAAAAAACTTTGCTGACAGCGCCATGTTCCTTTCCATAGTTATTCCCCATTACAACTTGCCCAAACAGCTGCTCGAGCGTTGTTTGCAGAGCATTGCGCAGCAATGCATGCCTGAAGAGGGATATGAAGTGATTGTCGTAGATGACGGTTCTGACAACGCCCCTGCATGGATACTCGACACCTTTAAAGCCCTGCCGTTAAAGCTAATACTGGCAGAACACAAAGGACTCAGCGAAACAAGGAACAGAGGCATAGACGAGGCTGCCGGAAAATACATCATGTTCCTTGATTCTGACGACAGCCTGCAGCCTAACAGCATTCAGCCATGCATTGAGACATTAAGAAATGAATGTCCGCAAATACTGCGATATCAACATAAAGTCTGCAAGAAAGAAAAGGATTTCCTACCGTCAAAGAAGAAAAAATACAAGACAAGCAACACTATTAGCGGAGCCAAGTATATGGAAGAGAGCAACTTGTTCGGGTCGGCATGCCTCTATTTCTTCAAAAAAGAAATTGTCGCAAGACATAACATCAGATTCATTCCCGGCATATATCACGAAGACGAGGATTTCACCACAAGGCTGCACTATCATGCGACAAGCTTGATTTACTGCAATGCTGTCATATACAACTACTGCATACGGGAAAATTCAATAATAACAGGCCTGGACGAAGAAAAGAGAGAAAAACACATAGCAGACCATTTGAAAATCCTGAAAGGACTTGTAACGTTCCGTTCAGAAAATGCCGCCCACTGCGATATCCAAGCAAGAGGCCTAAACAGAAAAATAGCGACACTTACCGTCGATTACATAATCAAGTTAGTCAGATATGATAAAAGTACAAAAGAGATAGAAGATATATGCAAAAGAGAACTTGCACCATTAGGGTTATACCCATTACCCAAAGAAAGCTTCTCCTTTAAATATATAATATTCAGCAAACTTGCCAACAGTTTTATCGGATTACTTATTCTGCGCATATTACTTTTATTCAGGAAATGACATATAGCTGCAAGATATGAGAATACTGCTTATAGGAGAATTCAGCAACGTCCATTGGTCGTTAGGAACCGCATTGCGTAAGCAAGGGCATGATGTCACCATCGTTTCGGACGGGAACAATTGGCGCGAATACCCTTGCGATGTTCGGTTACGCAGAAAAAGCAAGTCAAAGCTGCATACAGCCATATATCTCATAAAAGTACTGTACCACCTTATATTCAAATGGCATGGGTACGATGTAGTGCAGCTCATCCACCCCACGCTGTTCCTTGAGCTGCGCGCCCATCGTCTGCAGAAGATATACGACTACCTGCGCCGCCGCAACAAGAAAGTATTCATGCTTGCAGCCGGCAACGACTACCAATACATTTACGACAGCTACGTAAGACGCCGCTTACGTTATTGCGATTACTACACAGCCAAGAGAGAAGTCAAGAACGACTACAACAGCAAGGTTGTCAAAGAGTTTTTATACACAGACAAAAAAGACGTATGTCTTCATATTTCCGACACATGCGACGGCATAATTGCCGTATTGTATGAATACTATGTTGCCTACGCCGATGAATACAAAGCAAAGACCGCATACATTCCGCTTCCGATAGAGATTGACGAAGAGAAAAAATGTGACGCCGTACAGACATACCCCATACGTCTTTTTATAGGAATGGACCACAAACGCGACGCAATAAAAGGTACTGACATACTATACCGAGTCGCCATGCAGCTGAAAGAGCGATATCCCGAGAAGTGCGAAGTAATAAAAACCGAATCGCTTCCATATAAAGAATACATAAAAATCATGAGCGGCTGTGACATGCTCCTTGACCAGATATACTCATATACACCGGCGATGAATGCGCTCAAAGCAATGTCCATAGGCATTGCAGTTGCAAGCGGAGGCGAAGAGGAGCATTATGAGATGATAAAAGAAAAAGAACTCCGTCCGGTAATAAACCTCATTCCAGAGGAGAAGGATATATACGAAAAGCTTGAAGAGATAATACTGCACCCCGAAACAATCTCCAGACTGAAACGTGATGGCGTAAAGTATGTACAAAAGCACCACGACAGCCTCAAAGTCGCTCAGCAATATATTGATTTCTGGAACAGCAAATAAAAAAATAGAACCCGAAAGAGTCCTAACCGAGGTAGCGCCTACGGGAATCGAACCCGTGTTCCATGCGTGAGAGGCATGTGTCCTAGCCACTAGACGAAAGCGCCAAATATTTTCATCAATAACCTTAGTCTTTGTAGCGCCTACGGGAATCGAACTCGTGTTCGTAAAAAAACAAGGTGTGAGAGGCATGTGTCCTAGCCACTTGTTTTTCCCGTATTTGCTTTTTGTAGCGCCTACGGGAATCGAACTCGTGTTCGTAAAAAAACAAGGTGTGAGAGGCATGTGTCCTAGCCACTTGTTTTTCCCGTATTTGCTTTTTTGTAGCGCCT
>JAFTRV010000065.1 GCA_017462065.1 Bacteroidaceae bacterium | reverse complement strand
GGAAGGCTATGGACGACACGGTATATCTCCTTGCTGTCGTAACCGTTCTCGGTGACGTAGCTGTCGAACTCGCGAGGCTGGTTGATGTGAAAGAGATTGTCGGTGCGGTCGATGAATGTCTGGTCACGAACCTCCTTGCGGTAGTTGTTGATAAAGATGTTACGCATGATTGTATAGACCCAACCCTTGAAATTGGTGTCGGGAGTATATTTATCAATATTGCCCAATGCCTTCAACGATGTCTCCTGCAGCAAGTCGTTCGCCTCTTCCTTGTCCGCAGTCAGTTTATACGCAAAGCGTTGAAGCTCGGATTGAACCTCGAGCAGCTCTCTCCTGAATTTCGCAGTATCCAATGCTATTTGTCTTAATAAATAAATACTGAATATTAAACAAAACCGCTCTGCATTTTGTTTCTGTACATTTGTACCTTTATTATAAAATATGTAAAAACACAGACAGCCCGCTGCGGGCCGTCTGTGTTAAGAGCTGAGGAGATGTTGGCGGCATTCGCTGTCGCAACCCAGGCGGTGCCACGTTGCGGCACTACGCTTGACAAGATGCTGCTCATGCCACCTAAGCTTCGCTTTGAGAGTTGAGGGTTGAAAGCGGAAAGCGGAAAACTGCGAGCGTGACTAAGGGCAATTAAGGGAAACTAAGGGCAACTAAGGTGGCTAAGGTAACTATGTAGTACTCGTTAATCGCTACTCGTTAATCGTTAATCTTTAATCGTTAAACGTTAATCGTTAAACACTTCTTATCATTCTCGATAAGTTCCAATAGTTTTTCTATGGCATTCTCCTCGGGGATATTCTTTTCGACACACTCTTTGCGGCGATAGAGCGACACTTTGCCTCGCGCCGCGCCCACATAGCCGTAGTCGGCGTCGGCCATCTCGCCGGGGCCATTCACTATGCAGCCCATGACACCAATCTTAAGCCCTTTCAGGTGCGATGTGGCAGCCTTGATCCGTGCCAGGGTTCCTTGCAGGTCGTACATCGTGCGTCCGCAGCCTGGGCATGCAATATATTCGGTCTTGCTAATGCGGGCCCTCGTGGCCTGAAGAATTCCGAACGATAGGGAGTTTATCTCCTCGCTGCATGCACTGTTCTCTATCCACACGCCATCGACAAGGCCGTCGATGAGCAGAACGCCCAAGTCGGCAGAGGCCTTTATTCTCAAAGACTCTATCGAGGGCTCGTCGTACGAACGGCGAACGATTACAGGGGCGTCCACGCCATTATTGCACAATGTATGAACGACAGCCCTCAGCTCCCCAACAGGGTTCGCATGAGAGGTCGATGCTACCAGAACAATATCATTCAACGACTTTAGCCTTGAGATGTTTTCGGCTGTCAGGTCCTTGTATTCAACGGCGACGAAGTCACCGTCGGCAGCCGATGATATGCCGCATACCTTTACATCGCCGGCAATGAAGTCGGGAGCTACGTCCGTCTCTTCCGTCGCAAGGCCCACCACCACCGGAACATTATCGCCGCCTACAACGCCTACGGCCTTGCTCTTGCGACGCTGCGGCTCCTCATAGTCGAACCCATCGTACGCAGAAGCCTCTATGGCAGCGTGCCGTGAACGCAACGCTACATAGTTCACCAGCTCCTTTGCCACAGGAATCTCGTTCTCGGGAGCCTCGGCAAGAGATACACGAAGCGTGTCGCCGATGCCGTCGGCAAGCAGAGCGGCGATGCCTACGGCACTCTTTATTCTGCCGTCCTCGGCATCGCCTGCCTCGGTAACGCCAAGATGAAGAGGATAGCTGATACCCTCCTCGCTCATCACTCTTACAAGACGACGCACCGTTGTGACCATCATTGACGTGTTACTTGTCTTTATTGAGACGACAACATCATTGAAATTCTCGTCACAGCATATACGCAGAAACTCCATGCACGACTCGACGACCCCCGAAGGCGTGTCGCCGTAGCGGCTCATTATCCTGTCGCTGAGCGAGCCATGATTAACGCCAATGCGGACTGCCTTGCCCTCGGCCTTGCAGAGATTAAGAAAGGTGACAAAGCGCTCACGCAGACGCTTGAGCTCGTCGGCATATTCGGCGTCGGTATATTCGATATGCTTGAACGTACGTGCCGTATCGACATAATTGCCGGGGTTCACACGTATCTTGTCGGCATATTTCGTGGCGGTGTCGGCAACCGATGCGTTGAAATGGACGTCGGCCACAAGAGGCACATTGCATCCTCGTGCGAGAAGCTGCTGCTTGATATTGCCGAGGTTTATCGCCTCACGGTTGCCCTGCGTCGTCAGACGCACAAGCTCTCCGCCCTTATTGGCAATGCGTATAACCTGCTCGACGCTGCCTTCGGTATCCATAGTGCCGGTATTTGTCATCGACTGTACCTTGATGCTATGTCCGCCGCCTATTTTCACGCCCCCGACATTAACCTCGACGGTCGAACGGCGGGTATAATTGAAGATATCCATATCAATTTGTCTTAAACTCGTACTGCAGCTCTTTCAAATCCTCGTTTGCCTTTTCAATCTTTTTCTTCAGGTTCTCCTTGTATTCGGCCAGGCGGGCAGCAAGAGCCTCATCGGAAAGAGACAGCATCTCTACTGCAAGGATAGCAGCGTTCAACGATGCGTTCACGCCAACCGTGGCGACAGGTATTCCGGGAGGCATCTGCACTATCGCAAGCAGGGCGTCCATGCCGTCGAGAGTGCTATTGATAGGCACGCCAATCACCGGCAACGTGGTGCTTGCAGCTATAACCCCAGGGAGGTGAGCCGCCATTCCTGCAGCAGCGATGATTATTTTCACTCCACGCTCTTTCGCACCCTTTGAGAAGGCCTCGACAGCCTCGGGCGTACGGTGTGCCGATAGAGCGTTCACCTCGAAAGGCACCTTCATTTCGTTAAGGAAGTCGGTAGCCTTCTTCATTACGGGAAGGTCGGATGTGCTTCCCATTATAACACTTACAATTGCTTTCATATATTTTTATACCTTTCAACAACAATTATTGCGGCCTCTCCTTTATAACGCCCTTACGATAAGCATACAACAGGCGTTCAAGGTCGGCTATCTTTACCATTATGCCGCGACCAATGTCGGTATCCCGCACCTTCTCACGCTCGCCTACCATCTCGACGATGTTTATTGTGCCCTCGATGTCTGTTCCATTAATAATAGCCTCCTCGGTCGAGGTGAACGGGGTGAGCTGTACCAGTTCAAAGCCACGGCTATGATAAACGAGCGTGTATCCTGCTATGCCTGTACGGTTGTGATAAATTTTTGAAAAGCCGCCGTCGATGACCATCAGACGTCCGTCGGCCTTAATAGGCGTCTCACCCTTGCCGACACGCACAGGAACGTGCCCGTTTATTATGTGGCGATGGTCGCCCTTTACACCGAATTCATCCAATATCTTATCGCACATTTCGGCATTGTCACGCAGGATATAGTACCATCCTTTAGGCTCTTTCTGCACCTCCTTGTCGTCGAGCAGATAGCGTTCGAACGTTGCCATCTTGGCCTTTCCGAAGAGAGGCGATTCCGGACCGCACCAGAGATACCAGAAAAAGTCGGCATATTTGTTACGTACACACTCGTCCACATCATTGTCAAAGGCGGTACGTGCCATACGCTCGACCTTTTTCATCAGTTCCTTGCCTTTTACGGGCACTCCGTCAAAGACCACCTCACGCATTGAGCCGTCCTCATTGATTGGAACGGCAGCGTGGAACATGAGGTTTGAATTGTATATCGCATACATTCCGCCACGCATAAGCAGGCAGTTCACATGCGACTGCAGACGCTCGCTGCGCATGAACGAATGACGCAAGCGGTCTATAACATCCTGTTCCTCGGAAGTAAGAGCATAAGGGTCGGCCGGGTCGAGCGTAGGCCATAGCTTGTCCTTCATCTCGTAGTCCTTGCCGTCGATAGTTATCACGCCTCTCTCCTTGTCTATGAATTCCATGAGACAGCGGTCCATCATGTTCCATTCGGGGTGCTGCATGGCTATCTGACCCGACAGCTTGAACTCTATCACTGATATCGCCTTATGCATCTGCGCTATCAGACGCACATCCTTTTCGTTGAAGTTGGTACGCTCCTCATCGACACGTGGCTGGTATATCTCGCACGGGTCGTCGGCATACTGTTCCATTGCGAATGTCGCAAGAGGCACCATGTTTATGGCATAACCATCCTCGAGGGTTGTTGTATTGGCATCACGCAATGAAATTCTCAGCACGCTGGCTATGCAGCATGTGTTACCCGCCGCCGCGCCCATCCACAGCACGTCGTGGTTACCCCATGTGATGTCAAGGTGGTGATACTCACAGAGAGTGTCCATTATGCGGTGCGCACCCGGGCCACGGTCAAAGATGTCGCCCAGGATATGCAGACGGTCTATGACAAGACGCTGGATAAGATAGCAGAGAGCCGTGATGAAGTGGTCGGCGCGTCCTGTACCTATAATTGTATCGACAATCACATTGAAATAGGCCTGCTTGTTCTGGAAGTCGTTGGCCTCGTGCATAAGCTCCTCGATAATGTAGGCATACTCTTCGGGAAGGCTCTTGCGTACCTTTGAACGAGTATATTTTGAGGAGACGTTCCTGCAGACCACTATAAGGCGGTTGAGCGAGCGCGTATAATAGGCGTTTAGGTCAATGTCGGCCTGTTTCACAAGCTTCAGCTTCTGTTCGGGATAGTATATGAGGGTGCAGAGGTCCTTTTTCTCTTCGGCGGTTATAGTACTACCGAAAAGTTCGTTCACCTTGCGTTTGATGTTACCCGAAGCATTCCTCAATATATGCTGGAAAGCCTCGTCCTCGCCATGAAGGTCGGCAAGGAAGTGTTCTGTAGGCTTTGGCAGATGAAGTATCGCCTCAAGATTTATGATTTCCGTCGTCACGCTCGAAACTGTAGGAAAGTCACGAGCCAACAGACGCAGATAGCGAAGATCCTCTTTTACCTCTTCAATAGTTACATGCGATTTTGACATAGCCTGTTCTTTTATATCAATTCAACGCAGCCATTGAGCATAGTACGCCCAACAACGCTTATCGCAAATTTACTGTTATTTTATTAAATCGGCAAAGAATAGCGATTTTTTAAGGGAGTTTTTACAATTTCCTGAGCCTTGCCACGGGCAGATGAAGCTGTTCACGGTATTTCGCCACCGTACGCCTCGCAATATTGTACCCCCGCTCGGCCAACAGTTCCTGAAGCGCCTGGTCGGTCAAGGGATTGCGCTTGTCCTCATTTTCGATGAGCCCGCGCAGCACTGCGAACAGTTCATAGACCGACTGTTCCGTGCCGTCTTCCAACCTCACGCCCTCGCTGAAGAAATATTTCAACAGGGTAATGCCCCAGGGCGTCTGCACATACTTGCTGCTGCTTACACGGGATATCGTGGAGATGTCGTACCCTGTCATGTTCGCTATGTCCTCGAGTATCATAGGCTTGAGAAAAGCCTCGTCGCCGCCGTTGAGGAAATACTCTTTCTGCTTCGCCACAATGGCACGCATGGTGCTAAGCATCGTGTTCTCACGCTGACGCACGGCATTTATGAAGCCCTTTGCCGCATCAATCTTCTGCTTCAGAAAAAGAGCGGCATTCTTTTGTTCAGGAGCGCTGCTTACAAGCTGCTCGTCGAGCATCTGCATGAAATCATCGGAAACCTTCAGTTCCGGCACATTGCTGTTGTTTAGCGACACATAGACATTGTCATCGACCACATCGAGCAGGAAATCGGGGATTATCTGCTGATGATTGACGCCTATGCTCTCGCCCAACGAAGCGCCCGGACGAGGATTAAGGCGTACAATGTCGGCTATTGCGTCACGACACTCCTCGTCGCTTGCTCCGAGCTTGGCAGGGAGCTGCTCCCAACGCTTGGAAACAAAATCGTCATAATAGTCCCTTACGATTCTCTTCTGCAGTTCAAGGCCATTTTCTCTGCCGTTACGCTCAAGCTGTAACAGCAACGACTCCTGAAGGCTGCGCGCGGCGACTCCCGCAGGCTCAAAGCCCTGTATGCAGGCAAGTACCTTGAGTATCTCATCCCGGCAAGTCATCACGTTGTTGTAGATAAGAAGTTCGTCTTCGAGTTCCGCAACATCCTTACGCAGCAGGCCGTCCTCGTCGAGCGAGCCAATGATATACTCGCCTACCGCACGTTCCTGAGGCGAGAGGGCAAGCTCGCCGAGCTGCTCGAGCAGAATGTCGCTGAACGAAAGGACTTCGCCATAGACAAAATCCCCGCCGCCTCTGTAGCCGCTTGACACGGGTATATCCTCATTGCCGCTGTAGTCGTCATCGATGTCACGCATGAGCTCCGCTTCGCCTTGCGGGCCGTCCTCGTGCATCTCGGGCTCTCTCTCAACCACTTCCAGGGCTGGATTGTCCATAACCTCGCTACGCACCCTGTCCTCGATTTCCATTGTCGTCAGTTCGAGGACCTGAACAGCCAGCAGCTGCTGCGGCGACAGCGTCTGCGTCAATGTCTGTTCCTGCTTTTGCGTTTGTGTAAAGGCGTTCCTTGCCATCAGTAGCTTTATCAATATTTGAAACTGCTTCCGCCGAGGAATTCACGTACGACAGATGTCGGCGGCAATTCATTGTCCTGCAAAGGTACTATATATTCCAGGAAATGCAAAAGCCTTCGGGCTTCGGAATATTCCTTTATGTTCTGCGGCACGGCACGGAGTATCGGCTCGGCATGAGTCTTTATCACGGCAAGCTCATAGAAGAGCGACGAGTTGAACATGACGTCGGCATTCTCCTGATAGGGGAAAATCCACTCCTCTTCGCCCTCGCGCACGCTCGGCCAACGCTGTATGGTCTCGACGGCCGAATAGCCCCGGTACTTGGCGTCACGCAACATACGACGCAGTAGGCGGTTGTCCGATGTGGATATATAGTTGTGATAGTCGAGCTTTATTGAGGTTAGCGCCGATACATATATACGGAACTTGTCGCTGTCGGCGACCTGCGACGTGAGCATCGGATTAAGAGCATGAGTGCCCTCAATCACAAGCACCGTCTGCGGCGCGAGCTTAAGTTTGTTTCCTTTGTATTCTCGCTCGCCCTTGACGAAATTGTAGTAAGGCAGCTCAACCTCCTCGCCCGAAAGTATTCTTGTCAAGGTATCGTTGAAGTATGGCAAGTCTATCGAGTATATCGACTCAAAATCGTAGTCTCCGTCGGGCTTCAGCGGCGTGCATGTACGATTCACGAAGAAGTCGTCGAGCGATATCGCATATGGACGCAGGCCGCATGCGAGCAGCTGGACGCTTAGACGCTTGCTAAAGGTGGTCTTCCCCGATGATGAGGGGCCGGCGATAAGCACCACTCTTGAGCCGCGCGCGAGTATCTGGTCGGCAATCTTTGAAAGACGGCGTTCCTGAAGCACCTCGGAGACATTGACAAGGTCTACCCCATGCCCTGAGCGTACGGCCTTGTTGAAGTCGCCTATTGTCTCGACCTCCATCTTCTGGTGCCAGTTGTGACGCTCCTCGAAGAGCACCTGCAGCTTTTCCTGCGGTATCTTGTCCTCGAGTTTCGTAGGGCACTCCTTGCTCGGCACACGAAGCAGCACTCCGTCGGCGAACTTTTCAATCTCGAAAAGGTTTATATAGCCCGTGCTTGGCACAAGGCCATGATAGAAACTGTCGACGTAACCGTCGAGCTCGTAATATGAGGTATAGAGGCGGTCGTACGTCTCGAGCAGCTTGACCTTGTCGGTACGCCCTACCTTGCCAAAGACATCAATAGCATCCTGTGTATGGCACTCGACACGCTTGAATGGAATGTCGCTCTTTATGATAAGCTGCATTTTCTCTTTCACTACAGCAACCTGCTCCTCGCTGAGCGGGTTGTCCATGCGGCAGTAATAGCCTTTGGAGATAGCGTTCTCAAAGCGTACAATCTCGCCAGGGAACATCTCGTTCATCGCTTTCATAAAGACAAAAGTCAGCGAGCGGACATACATGCGCATGCCGTCGTCCGACGTTATGTCTATGAACTCGACGTCCTTATGCCCGTAAAGACGCATCGCAAGGCTGTGCGTCTCATTGTTCACTCTTGCCGCTATGGGGCCATAGGGCATGTCAAGAGCCAGCATATCATAGACATCTCTAAGAGAAGAGCCAATAGGAACATCCCTCATCGTGCTGTTGTTCAAACAGTAAACATGTATCATACTTTTGTCCATAAACAAACTTGCCTTAGAAATTCGCTATTGCGAAGATAGGAACATTTTACGGCACGGCAACAATTTTCACTATTTTTAAATTAATTCACAAGAACATGCTTGATATTAGCACAACAAATCACTACATTTGCCATTGTCGGATGCATAGCCTCGGCCTTGCCCGAACAACTTTCAGTTTTGACCTTTCAGTTTTCAGTTATGGAAAAGATGGCACAATACATTAAGAGCATTGAGATTGACTCGCTGTGGAGCAACCGCAAGCACATCTATTGGGAGCTGCGTCCCGACGTGAACATTCTAAGCGGCAGCAACGGCGTAGGCAAAAGCACAATCATCAACCGCTCGGCCAAGCACCTTAAGGTGATGCGCCAGGGACTTATAACAAGCAATCCCGAGGACGGCGTCAAAGTCACGTTCTTCCCTGAAGACGCTACAGGCATCCATTTCGATGTCATAAGCAGCATCGATCGTCCGATATTAAACAGCGACATTCTTGACAAGATTCCCGGCGCCGACATACGTACTGAGCTCGACTGGCAACTCTATAACCTGCAGCGCCGATACCTGAACTACCAAGTGAACATAGGAAACAGGATAATAGGCCTGCTGACGTCGGGCTCCGCAGACGACCAACGGCTCGCAGCCGAGCTCACCAAGCCGAAGAAACTTTTCCAGGACCTTGTAGATGAGCTTTTCGCACCCACGGCAAAGACAATATCACGCGAGAGCAACGAAATACTTTTCCATCAGTACGGAGAGACCATTTCGCCATACATACTCTCGTCGGGCGAGAAGCAGATGCTCGTGATACTGCTCACAGCGCTCGTTCAGGAGAACCGTCCGGGAGTAATGCTCATGGACGAGCCTGAGATATCCCTGCATATCGAATGGCAGCAAAGGCTCATTACGCTTGTACGCACGCTCAACCCCAACACACAGATAATTCTCTGCACGCACTCTCCCGCCATCATAATGGACGGCTGGATAGACGCCGTAACAGAGATTGAAGACATTACCGAATAGGAGACAAAGCCTTGAGATATGAAAAGACTGACCGAATATCTCAATTCAAGTTTTATTGAAGCGGCGAACTCATTACGCCCGAAGAGGAAAGGACAACGTATCATAGCATACGTTGAGAGCTATGATGACATTTCGTTCTGGCGTTCGGTGCTGAACGAGTTCGAAAGCGACGAATACCGCTTCGAGGTAATGCTCCCGGCACGTTCCAGCCTGACAAAAGGGAAAAAGCAGGCAATGATGAACATGCTCGGCAAAGGGTACGGCCGCAATATGATAGCATGCGTAGACAGCGATTACGACTACCTGCTGCAGGGAACTACAAAGACATCAAAGGAACTGATAAGCAACCCCTACATTCTGCATACGTACACATATGCCATAGAAAACTACAGGTGCTATGCGGAGAGCCTGAAGCAGGTCTGCGTACAATGCACAATGAACGACAGCAACATCATCGACCTCAAGGAATTCCTTAAGCTATATTCACAGATATGCCACCCTTTGTTCGTGTGGAACATACTGCTCTACCGCAAACAGGACACAAAGACGATGAGCATTCTTAAGTTCTGCGAGATCGTACGCCTCACCTCGTTCTCGATAGGCAAACCCGCCTACTCTCTGCAGCAGCTCAGCTACAGAGTCAAGCACAACATAGAGCTGTTGGAGAAGCGTTTCCCGCACTTGATGACGGAGCATGAAGAGCTAAAAGAGGAACTGGCTTCGCTTGGAGTCTTGCCCGAAGAGACATATATGTATATTCAGGGACACCACATAATGAACAATGTGGTAATGCGAATGATGACCCCGATATGCCGGCATCTGCGCGCTATGCGTGAGACCGAGATTGAACGGCTTGCCTACCACCGCCAGCAATACAACAACGAGCTGTCGGCGTACCGCAACAACCAATGCGACATAGCGTTCATGCTGAGCAAGAACACCGACTACAAGAGTTCACGGCCATATTCAAGGCTAAGGGCAGATATTGAGAAACTGCTGTCGGACATCAAGAAAGGGGCTATTTCCTCTTCCAGAAGACAGGAGTAAGCAGCAACAGCACTGCGAAGAATTCAAGACGTCCTACAAGCATCTGGAACGCGCAGAACCACTTTACGGCGCCAGGCAGAGGAGCGAACGAGTCTATAGGGCCGTAATTGCCCAACGCCGGGCCTACATTTCCGACCGAGGAAATCGAAAGGCCTATAGCATCGAGAAAGTCCAAGCCAAAGCCCATGTTCACCACAAGCCCCACGATAATCACTATCATATATATGACAGTATATGCAAGAATCGCCGACTGTACCGTTATGGGCACGACCTTGCGCGCCATTCTCACCGGTATGACGGCGTTAGGATGCACTATTCGCTTGAACTCGTTAGCCACCACCTTGAAAAGGATAGAAATTCGCACGCACTTCATCGCTCCGGAAGTTGAGCCCGAACAGGCGCCTATGAACATCAAAGCGAGCAATGCGAGCCACAGCAGAGGCATCCATTGTATATAATTGACCGATGCGAAGCCCGTCGTCGTCTGTATCGAAATCACCTGGAACAGAGCGTTTCGGAACGATGTCTCGGCATCGCCCTCATTAGTGAGGAAAAGGCCTGCCGCTATAAAAAGGGTGAAAACAGCCACAATGGACGTATATGTCCTGAACTCCGTATCACGCAGCAGTTCCTTAGGACGCAGCTTGAAGATGAAAAGATAGAGCAGCGACATGTTTATTCCGCTCAGGAACATGAACAGCGACGTGACATACTCAATTTGCGGCGAGCCGAACGCCGCTATGCTGTCCTGCTTTGTCGAGAAGCCTCCTGTCGCCACAATTGACATCGCATGGCATATTGAGTCGAACCATCCCATTCCTGCGAAATAGAGCGAGAATGAGGTCACAATTGTAAGGCCAATGTAGATAGTCAATATCCAACGGGCCGTAACGGATATACGGGGATGCAGCTTCGCGCGCATAGGCCCCACCGACTCTGCTGCGAACAGGTTGATGTCACCCAAGCCGAAGATAGGGAACACGGCTACGGTAAAGAAGACTATGCCCAAGCCTCCGACCCAATGTGTCATCATGCGCCAGAAGAGGAGCGATTTAGGCAGAGCCTCAATATTCTGCAGGATTGTGGCGCCGGTTGTAGTAAAGCCCGACATTGTCTCAAAGAAGGCGTCGGTAAAGCTCGGTATATACCCGCTCAGCATATACGGCAACGAGCCGAAGAGAGAGAATATTATCCAGCAGAGAGTAACGACAATGTACCCGTCCTTACGTGAGATGTTGCGGTCGGTACCGTAGCATAGATATGTAAGCAACGAGCCCGTTCCCACCATCGCAGCTACCGACATGAGCAATGAACGTATAATATGTTCATCGTAGTACAATGCCACGGCTACGCTTCCGAGCAGGAAGAACGCCTCGACATAGAGCAGCATTCCAATGATGCGGAATATGATTTTGGGATGGAACATTACTTGAAATATTTTTCTAACTTCTTGAGTACATTCTCTCGGCAGAAAATCACGACATGGTCGCCCGGCTGTATCATAGTGTTACCCGTAACGTGCATGCCCTCGCCGTTGCGTATAAGACCGCCGATGTTCGCTCCGTCGGGCAGGCCGAGGCTCCTTACAGGCCTTTTCGTTATGTAGCAGCCCTCTTTCACCGGGAATTCCGCTACAACTGCCTGAATGAACGTAAGACACTTGACGCTGAGGACATCGGTATTGAGCATCATCTGGAAGATTGTGCTGGCGGCAAGTTTCTTCTTGTTTATCACCGAGCCGATATCCATGCTTTCGGCCATTGATATATAGTCGATATTCTCTATTTCCGAGACCGTACGGTAAACGCCGCCTCTCTTGGCTGCGACACATGCCAGGATGTTGGCTTCGGAGTTGTCGCCCAAGGCAAGGAACGCATCGGTGCGGTCAATACCCTCGCTACGCAACAGTTCCGGGTCACGTGCGTCGCCGTTGATTATCATCACCCTGTCATCTACAAGCTCCACGAGCTTGTTGCAGCGGTTTATATCGCTTTCGATTATCTTCACATCGATATTGTCGGGGACAAGGTTCGCAGTGCGCACGGCAATGCGGCTGCCGCCCATTATGATGATGCTGCGCACCTCGGCATAATCCTCTTTGCCGCATATCTTGCGCATGTACTGTATCTGGTCGCTCGTTGTCATGAAGCAGACAAGGTCGTCGGGCAGAATAATGTCGTTTCCTCGGGGGATTATCGTCTCGTCGCCACGCTGTATAGCAACCACATGGTAAGGTATATCGCTCGGGAAGTCCTTAAGTGGAATATTGGTTATCGACGCGTTATCCCTTATCTTGACGCCGATCATTACTAATGCGCCGCCGCCGAACTCGAGAAGCTGACGCATCCAACAGTACTTTATGCTTGTAGCTATCTCTTCCGCCGCAAGCTGCTCGGGATAGATAAGAGCATCCACGCCCAACGATGTGAAGTAAGCCTTGTTCTTCGGCTGAAGATACTCATAGTTGTCGATACGCGCTATTGTCTTCTTGGCGCCGATATAATGGGCCATGATACATGCTGTTATGTTACGGCTCTCGTCCGGGGTAACAGCGACAAAAAGCTCGGCATTGTCCACGCCTGCCGACTTGAGCGCCGACAGCCTGGTGGGGTCGCCCACAATCGCCTGCAGGTCGAACAGCGACTCAATCTTACCGAGTTTCTCCTCGCTCTCATCGAGCAGGACTACATTCTCGTTTTCCGACGAAAGCATCTTGGCAAGGTGCGTTCCTACAGCACCGGCGCCGGCAATAACTATTCTCATGACTCCTTGAACTTTAAAATTGCACGCAGAACACTCTCCTTGTCCATGCCGCATACCTTGTACAGCTCATTCGGAGTTCCATGTTCCACAAACTTGTCGGGGATACCGAGCGTCACTATTCTTGGAGCGTACCCGTTCTCCGACATATATTCAACAACCGAACTGCCCAAACCGCCTATCACGCAGCCGTCTTCGAGTGTTATAATATATTTAAATTTCTCTCCTACCTCACGGAGTATCGACGTGTCTATCGGCTTGAGGAAACGCATGTCGTAATGCGCGACGCTTACGCCATGCTCGGCAGCCTCGCTGACAACGCTCTCCATTACCTTGCCGAGAGGACCTAATGTAAGCAGCGCCACATCCGTGCCCTCTTTCATCAGACGGCCCGTGCCCACTTCTACCGTCTCGAGCCTGCAACGCCAGTCCACAAGCGACCCTTTGCCTCTCGGGTAACGTATCACGAACGTTCCCGCTCCCGGCCGGGCGGCTGTATACATGAGCCTGCGCAGCTCGCACTCGTCGTATGGCGATGATATCGTAAGGTTAGGAATCGGACGCAGATACGCAAGGTCAAAGGCTCCGTGATGCGTAGGGCCGTCCTCGCCGACTATGCCGGCTCTGTCGAGACAAAGCACAAAGTCAAGGCGTTGCAATGCGACATCGTGTATGAGATTATCGTATCCTCGCTGCATGAACGAAGAGTATATGTTGCAGAATGGAAGAGCGCCTCCCTTAGCCAAGCCCGCCGAGAATGTCACGGCATGTCCCTCGGCTATGCCGACGTCAAAGAAGCGTTCTGGAATCTCGTTCATGAGCTTGTTCATGGAACAGCCTGTCGGCATGGCGGGCGTTATGCCCACTATCCGCTCGTCGGACTTCGCAAGCTCCACAAGCGTTTCGCCAAAGACGTCCTGAAAACGTGGCGAGTCGCCTTGCGCTACGATACGCTCGCCTGTCTCCACGTCAAAAATTCCCGGCTGATGCCACACGGTAGCGTTCTTCTCGGCAGGCTCCCAGCCCTTGCCCTTTACTGTGTGTATATGCAGCATGCGGGGACCTGTCATATCCTTTATGCTACGGAGCATGCGCACCAGCTCGTGCACGTCGTGGCCGTTTATAGGGCCGAAATAACGCGCGCTCATGCCCTCAAAGAAATTCTGCTGACGGAAGAGCATGGCCTTAAGGCCGTTGTTGAAACGTATAAGCGCATTCGCACGCCTTTCGTTCAGTATGCCCACCTTGCGAAGAGCCTTAGCGATGACATATCGTACTTTGTTATATATCCTGGAGGAGTGCATCGAGATAAGCACCTGGCTCATTCCGCCCACGCTCTTGTCGATTGACATGTTATTGTCGTTGAGAATGACAAGCAGGTTGTTGGGCGTATTTGAGAGGTTGTTGAGGCCCTCGTACGCCAGGCCGCCGCTCATAGAGCCGTCGCCAATCACGGCTATCACATGCTCCTTGCTGCCCTGCAGCTTAGCAGAGACAGAGAGGCCTAATGCCGCCGAGATTGAGTTCGAGGCATGCCCTGCGACAAAAGAGTCATACTCGCTCTCGTCGGGCGAGGGGAAGGGCTTGATGCCGCCGAACTTGCGGTTTGTATGAAAACGCTCCCTGCGGCCTGTAAGAATCTTATGCCCGTAGGCCTGGTGACCTACATCCCAAACGATTTTGTCGTCGGGCGTGGAATATACGTAATGCAGGGCCACGGTCAGCTCCACGGAGCCGAGGCTCGAAGCGAAGTGCCCCGGATTGTTTGCCAGAGAGTCTATAATGAATTCCCTTAGCTCCTTGCATACCTGCGGCAGGCTCTTTTCGGGAAGCTTCCTGAGGTCGGCAGGCGTATTTATGCTTTGAAGCAATGGATATTTTGTCAGTTCTTTCATTTCATGAATGTTTTACGAACATGCATCCGCGCTCATTTACGGATGCACCCTATTTTCGCAAATTTATCACAAAGATAATACATTTCTTAATGAAGTTGATTATTTTTGCAGTAAATTAATGACGATGCCACGTTTTATGACCCCGACGGAACTCCCCGCCGGAACTTTAGAGATAACACATAAGAACCGCATAATGCTTGCCGGCTCATGCTTCGCAAGCAATATCGGCGTAAAGCTTGCCGAGAGAAAATTCGATATCGAGACAAACCCGTTCGGCACGCTATACAATCCTTTGTCGCTGGCAATGATGCTGAAAAGGGTCGAGCAAGGCAGAATGTTCGACAGATCATCGGCAGAGCTTCTTGAGCACAACGGTCTATGGCACAGCATGCTTCACCATAGCGATTTTTCATGCAGCACTAAGGAGCAGCTTATTGAGACCTTGAACCGCCGAATGCAAGAGAGCCATATTAGGGCGAAGAGCTGCGACACGGCAATCGTCACGTTCGGCACAGCGTACGCATACACCCTGAAAAGCAGCGGCACCGTTGTCGGCAACTGCCACAAGCTGCCCGGCAGCATGTTCACACGCAGGCTGCTATCAATTGAAGAGATAGCCGACACAATGTCCGACGTAATAGATACATACCGCAGGAACAACTCCGGCATAAGATTCATCTTTACGGTAAGCCCGATACGCCATTTGCGTGACGGAGCCCATGACAACCAGAAGAGCAAGGCGACCCTGCTGCTTGCCATTGACAGGCTCATTGAAAGATACCCTGCAAACGCATTCTACTTCCCGGCATACGAGATTGTGCTTGACGAACTGCGTGACTACCGTTTCTACGCCGACGACATGGTACATCCCTCGCAGGCCGCCATTGAATATATATGGGAATGTTTCGGGAAGTGTTATTTCAGCGACAGTACGCAAAAGCTCAACGAGAGCATCGAGAGCATCATAAAAGACTGCAATCACCGCCCGTTCAACGCAGAATCGGAGGGTTACAGGAGCTTTTTGAGCAATTTGTTGCAGAAAATAGAGGCTATTGAAGAAAAATATCCGTATCTTGGCTTTGAAAACGAGAAAACACGATGCAATACACTATTGAACAGATAAGCAAGATTCTCAGAGCCGAAGCGAGACTGGTCACACCCGGCTCCGTTGCGGCGCGCCTGCTAACGGACAGCCGCTCGCTCAGCTTCCCCGAAGAGACAATCTTCTTCGCCATAAAGACAAAGCATGGCGACGGGCACAACTATGTGAAGGAGCTTTATCACAGGGGGGTAAGAAACTTCATTGTAAACAGCATCGAAAAGTTCCAGGAGCTCGACAAGGCCAATTTCATTATTGTAGAAGACAGCCTTAGGGCATTGCAGACGCTTGCCACGTATCATCGTTCGCAGTTCGAAATTCCCGTAGTGGGCATTACGGGCAGCGACGGCAAGACAATCGTCAAAGAGTGGCTCTACCAGCTCACGTCGGGCAGCTATGCGGTGACACGTTCGCCCAGGAGCTACAACTCACAGATAGGCGTGCCTCTTTCGGTGTGGAAGCTGAGCGAAGAGAGCTCGCTCGGCATATTCGAGGCGGGCATCTCACGCACGCACGAGATGGACAAGCTGCAAAGCATCATCAAGCCTACGATAGGCATTGTCACGAACATAAGCAGCGCCCACCAGGAGAATTTCAGCACCATGCAGGAGAAGTGCATCGAGAAGCTGTCGCTGTTCAGGAAATGCGAGATTGTCATATACAATGCCGACGACCCGTTGCTCGCATCTTGCGTAACACGCTCGCTGCTTCCTTCAAGAGAGATCGCATGGTCGCGCCTGGATCCCGAACGCCCTCTCTACATAAAGTCGGTAGAGAAGGACGATACAGGCACCACAATAAAGTACCAATACCTGACAATAGAGAACAGCTACCGCATACCTTTCCTTGACGACGCCTCTATCGAGGACTCAATAAGCTGCCTTGCAGCAGCGTTGTACCTCATGATTCCCGCCGACGTAATAGCAGAGCGCATGTCTCAGCTCGAGCCTGTCGCAATGCGATTAGAGGTAAAGGAGGGCAAGCGAGGCTGCCTTGTGATAAACGACAGCTACAATTCCGACACGGCGTCGCTCGACATTGCGCTTGATTTCATGGAGCGAAGGAGCAACACGCTGCCGCACCTTAAGCGCACTCTCATACTTGCCGACATAAAGCAGACCGGCGAGAGCGCGCATTCGCTCTACCGCATAGTGTTGCAGTACCTCGAAGAGAGAAAGATTGAAAAGTTCATAGGCATTGGCAAGGAGATATCATCACAGGCGGCGAGATTCATAAAATCGAATATCGAATGTCACTTCTTCGACAGCACGGAAGAGCTGCTCGAATCGCACCTTATAAGAGAGATGCATGACGAGTGCATTCTGATAAAAGGCTCCCGCTCGTTCCACTTCGAAGACGTGTCGGAAGCGTTGGAAAAGAAAGTTCACCAGACGATACTTGAGGTGAACCTCAGTGCGTTGCGTGACAATCTCAACTGCTACCGCAACAACATGAGCCCTGACACCAAGTGCGTATGCATGGTAAAGGCGTCGGCGTACGGCGCAGGAGCATTGGAGGTAGGACGCACGCTGCAGGAGTGCAATGTCGATTACCTTGCGGTCGCAGTAGCCGACGAAGGAGCCGAGCTTCGCAGAGAGGGCATCACGACAGGCATAATAGTGATGAACCCCGAGCCGAGCGCTTTCCGCACATTGTTCGACAACAAGCTTGAGCCTGAGGTATACAGTTTCGGCATGCTGAAGTCCCTTATTCAGGCAGCGTGCCACGAAGGGATAACCGATTACCCGATACACATAAAGATTGATACAGGAATGCACAGGCTCGGTTTCTTGCCCGAGGAGATTCCCGCACTCATCGACGCTCTTAAGCGACAGAGCGCATTGACGCCGAGGTCGGTATTCTCTCACTTTGCCGGCAGCGACAGCCCCGGCTTCGACAGCTTCACGAAGCTGCAGACGGAGCGTTTCGAGAGTGCTGCCGATTGTTTGCAGAGTGCTTTCACGCATAAGATACTGCGTCATATCTGCAACAGCGCCGGCACAGAGAGATTCAGCGAAGCTCACTACGACATGGTACGTTTAGGCATTGGCCTGTATGGAATATCGCCTATCGAAGAGGGAAATGCCTTGAGGCCTATCTCAACGCTGAAGAGCATAATACTGCAGATACACGAGGTAAAGGCCGACGAGACGGTCGGCTACAGCCGCCGTGGCGTACTCGCGCGCGACTCACGCATCGCTGCGCTTCCGATAGGATATGCCGACGGGCTCAACCGCCGCTTAGGCAACGGGAGGGGCTACTGCGTAATAAACGGGAAGAGGGCCCCGTATGTAGGGAACATTTGCATGGACGTCTGCATGGTCGATGTCACGGACATCGATTGCAAGGAGGGCGACTATGTGGAGATATTCGGCCCGAACCTGCCCGTCACGACAATAGCCGAGTGGCTCGACACGATACCGTACGAAGTGATGACATCGGTATCGACAAGAATAAAAAGAGTGTATTACAGCGACTGATCAGATAATATTCCTTGTAAAGATATAGAATATCAGCAACGGGGTTATGTACTTCAGCATAAAGACGATTACCGGAGCGATGCGGCTCTTCAATGAGCCATAGTTCGTAAGCTCGTTCTTCATGAAGTCACGCTCAAGCACCCATATCACAAATACACAAGTGAACATTGCCCCGAGAGGCATAAGCACGTTAGCCGTCACCTTGTCGAAAATATCGAGATAATCTAGTCCGAAAAGCTTGCTGAAAGTGAGCGAGCTCAATGCTATCGAGAGGGCTGTCGTTGTAATTGCAGCCGCCTGGCGAGAGAGCTTGAACTCTTCGGCAAAATAGGCTGTAAGCACCTCGTGGAACGATATTGTCGAGGTTAGCGACGCAAGCATCACCAGTACAAAGAATATTGCCGACCACATTGATGCCAAAGGCATGCCTTTGAAAATTTCAGGGAGAGTGACAAAGACAAGCGACGGTCCCCCGGAAGGTTCAAGACCGGCGCTGAACACGGCAGGGAATATCACAAGACCTGCAAGTACCGACACCAACAGTGTTAGTATAGACACGTTGAAAGATGTAGCTATCAGATTGTTGTCCTTTTTGAAGTACGACGCATATGTAACCATGCAGCCCATGCCTACCGACAGCGAGAAGAATGCCTGACCGATAGCCATCATGATTGTTTCGGGCTTGAAAGCCTCGGAGAAATCAAACGAGAAAAGGAAGCGGTACCCCTCTATCGCATTAGGCATGAACGAGACACGCACAGCCATGACTATAAGGATTAGAAACAGCATTGGCATCATTATCTTCGAAGCCTTCTCTATGCCCTTCTCTACCCCGCGTGAGACAATGACATGCGTCATCAGAATAAATATTATACCATATATGAGCGGACGCCATGAGCGCTGGAAACTGTCGAACTGCTCCGAAAAGGTGTCGGCGGAACTGTAAAGAGCGCCTGTAGCCGAATTGACAAGATACTCCAGCGACCAGCCTGCAATGAGATAATAGTAGCCCGAAATGAGCATGGCTCCCAGCACTCCGCTATAGCCGAGCCAGTTCCAGCGCTTAGACAGCTCCTTAAAGGCACCGACAGCGTTCTTGCGTGTCCTGCGGCCAACGGCGAATTCAGCGAGCATGGCAGGTATGCCGACAATGAATACGCTCAAGAGAAAAACCAGCATAAAGGCCGCGCCGCCATTTTCTCCGGCGATATAAGGGAAACGCCAAATGGCTCCCAAGCCGATAGCACTGCCGGCCGCAACCAATATCACACTCAATTTGCCTCCGAACGAGGCTCTTTTATTTTCGCTCATATATACTCTTTTCAAACAAGGGCACGAAATTACTAAAAAAAAAGGAAACGAGCCCTATCGGACAAGGGTACGTTTCCTTTATAATTGCAAAAAGCCCTGTTTTGCCTTTACTTACGGCAACTTTTACACAAGATGAGCGATATGCTGTTCACGGTCGCCGCAAAGCAGGTCAATGATAGGAATCTCTATCATTGTATAGCAGCCGGGCTGCTGACGCATCGTGGCACGGGCGCAACATACAAGCACCTGGGCTGTCAATGCAGGATTATTTATTCTCATATTGAACTCGAAGAGCTGATTCTGGGTAGTGCCTGAAACTCCCTTGCGGGTAAGATTCACGCCGTGACCCATGTCGAGCAGGTTATCGACGCAAGGCACGTTTATGACATGCGTCTCGTCGTTCACGAAGTACGGGTCGGCCTTTATCGTCGCAGCAACCTGATTGAAGTCGTAGCCCTCTTCAAGCTCGATGTAAACCATGCGGCGGTGTATGCCCGTTCCTACGGGAATAGTCATTGAGAGAGCGGCCTTGACACCCTCTATGGCCTTTACTGCGACCGTGTGCCCCATGCTCATGCCGGGCCCAAAGTTCGTGTACGTGATACCCTTTGGAGCTATCGCCTCGAGCAGAGTACGCACTACCGAGTCGCTTCCCGGGTCCCATCCGGCAGAGATTATCGACACGGCGTTGCCAGCCTCGGCGCTCTCGCCCAGCGAACGACGCAGCTCGACAATCTTAGAGTGGATATCGAAGCTGTCCACGGTATTTATTCCTAACGCAAGAATATCCTTCGCATACTTCTCCACGCTGCGTGTAGGCGTAGAAAGAATAGCGACATCGACATCGCCGAGTTCACGAATATCCCTTACCACCTCGTAGCCTACGAGTTCGGGAGGCAGATTTTCGGCACCTGAACGGCGCACTATTCCTGCAACCTCAAAGTCAGGCGCCGCATTCAATGCCTGAAGCGTATATTTTCCGATATTGCCATAGCCAACTATGGCTGCTTTAATCTTTCTCATATGACTTATATTTTTATTTTGTTGCGAATATATACATTTTCTCATATTTAAGCATTCCTTGCGGCTCTTTTTTTAAGAATAATTTAGAGGCTGTTCTATAGATATTCTGAAATACGAAATATTTGCGTCGCACGCACACGCCTGCGTACCTATATTTATAAAAAAATACAGTGTGCATAAAAAAATAAGATGCACCGTGCTGTGCATCTTATTTTCAAGTTTTATTCTTTGTCGTTACGTGGACGACGCTGCTCACGATCGCGACGCGGACGACGCTCACGCTCCTCATAGCCCTCGGGCTTTTCGATGAGAGCCTTGCGTGAAAGCTTGAACTTGCCGGTCTTCGGGTCAATCTCAACAAGCTTTACCTGAAGCTTGTCGCCCTCGTTGATACCGGCCTCTTCCATTGTCTCGAAACGCTTCCAGTCAATCTCGGAGATGTGCAACAGACCGTCCTTGCCTGGCATGAACTCTACGAAAGCTCCGTAAGGCATAACGCTGCGTACTGTACCCTCGTAAACCTCGCCGGCCTCAGGGATAGCGACGATAGCCTTTATCTTAGCCATTGCATCGTTGATAGCCTGAGCATTGTTCGCTGCAATCTCGATGATACCCTCGCCGTCGATCTCCTCAATAGAGATTGTAGCGCCGGTCTCCTCCTGCATGCCCTGGATAATCTTTCCGCCCGGGCCAATGACAGCGCCAATGAACTCCTTAGGAATGCGCATTGTCTCGATGCGCGGAGCGTGAGGCTTGAGCTCCGCACGAGGCTCTGCGATGCACTCGGTGATTTTGCCGAGGATGTGCATGCGGCCGTCACGTGCCTGGTTAAGAGCCTTCTCGAGGATTTCGTATGAAAGGCCGTCCACCTTGATATCCATCTGTGTCGCAGTGATGCCGTCTACAGTACCTGTCACCTTGAAGTCCATGTCGCCCAAGTGGTCCTCGTCGCCGAGAATATCGCTGAGGACAGCATACTTCTCCTCGCCTGCGTTCTTTATAAGACCCATTGCGATACCCGATACAGGCTTCTTGATTTTAACGCCGGCATCCATAAGAGCCAATGTTCCGGCACATACCGTAGCCATTGACGAAGAGCCGTTAGACTCAAGGATATCCGATACTACACGTACGCAGTAAGGATAGTCGGCAGGAATCATGTTCTTCAACGCACGGCAAGCGAGGTTACCGTGACCGATCTCACGACGGCCTACGCCACGCTGCGCGCGTGCCTCGCCTGTTGAGAACGGAGGGAAGTTATAGTGAAGCAAGAAACGCTCTGTTCCCTGATTCATTACGTCGTCGATAATTTTCTCGTCACGCTTTGTACCGAGAGTCACGGTTGTCAAAGACTGTGTCTCGCCACGTGTAAAGACAGCCGAGCCGTGAGGGCCGGGCAGATAGCCTGCCTCGCACCAGATAGGACGTATCTCAGTTGTCTTGCGGCCGTCAAGACGCTTGCCCTCGTCGAGAATGCAGCGACGCATAGCCTCTTTCTCAACATCGTGGTAGTAGCGGTCGATAAGAGCGCCCTTTTCCTCGAGTTCCTCCTCGGTAAACTGAGCCTTGAACTCCTCCTTGATAGCCTCGAAAGCCTCGCTGCGGCCATGCTTGTCGTTGTTGCCGCTTGCGGCTACAGCGTAAGCCTTAGCGTAGCATGCCTCGCGAACCTGAGCGCGCAGCTCCTCGTCGTTCACCTCATGGCAGTATTCACGCTTTACGGTTGAGCCAACCTCTTCCATAAGCTCCATCTGAGCCTTGCAATGCACCTTGATAGCCTCGTGCGCAACCTTCATCGCTTCGAGAAGGTCGTTCTCTGAAACCTCCTTCATCTCGCCCTCGACCATCATGATGTTGTCGTATGTAGCGGCAACCATGATGTCCATGTCAGCCTCTTCGAGCTGTGCGAATGTAGGATTGACAACGAACTCGCCGCCGATACGTGCGACACGTACCTCGGAGATAGGACCGCCGAACGGAATATCTGACACCGCAAGAGCAGCGGAAGCCGCAAGACCTGCAAGAGCGTCGGGCATATCAACGCCGTCTGCTGAGAAAAGAACGATATTCACATAAACCTCGGCATGGTAGTTATCGGGGAACAGAGGACGAAGAGCACGGTCTACAAGACGGCATGTCAGGATTTCGTAATCCGAAGCCTTGCCTTCACGTCTTGTGAAGCCGCCGGGGAAACGGCCGAAAGCCGCATATTTCTCTTTGTACTCTACCTGAAGAGGCATAAAATCGGTGCCTGGCACAGCGTCCTTCGCTGCGCAGACTGTGGCCAAAAGCATCGTATTGCCCAGACGCAACATAACAGCGCCGTCAGCCTGCTTGGCAAGCTTACCTGTTTCAATGGTAATTATTCTACCATCGGGCAAAGCCACATTTTTTGTAACAACATTCATCTTAATTTATTTTTAAAAAATCATTTTTTAATGTAATTCTTGCAAAGATATACAAATTCCCACATTTTAACTATCTTTGTGCAAGAAAAAACAGAAAAAACGGGAAAGTTTTGACTTTTATGAATATTTTAAAATTTAATAATGTAGCGAAATCGGCCGTTGCAGCCTTGATAATAACACTGTCGGCGTGCGGCGGAAAAGAGCAAGGCCCGTCATTCACGGTCACGGGCAAGATAGCGAACGGAGAGGGAAAATGCCTCTACTTTTCGAACATCGGAATAAAGGGGACGACAGTCATCGACTCAGTAAAGCTCGGCAAGGAGGGCGCATATAGTTTCAGCAGCCCCCGCCCCGAGTGCTACGATTTCTACTTCATCGCCCTACAGGGAGAGAAGCCAATCACTTTCGCAATAGACTCCACCGAGACAATCACGATTAACAGCGATGCGGCCGACTTCTTCGGCTCCTACACCGTCGAGGGCAACGCCGAGAGCGTTCAGATAAAGGAGATGAGCGAGCTTCAGGCCGCTCTCGAGAAGCAGGTGAACAGCATGCTCAAAAGCACCTCTCCCGCCATTGTAAAGACAAGAAACGAGATATATTCTCTTATAGGCGAGTTCAAGCGCAACATTTCCACACAGTACATCGTGCCGGCCCCGGGCAAGGCGACAGCATACTATGCGCTCTCGCTCACCCTCAACGGCGAGCCGCTGTTCCAGCCTATGAACAACCGCATAGACAGCAAATGCTTTGCTGCAGTAGCGACAAGCCTGCGCCTTCGCTTCCCCAATGCGAAACGCACCCGCCACATGTGCAAGATCGCCGAGGAGAGCCTGCAGAAGACAAGACCGGCGAAGACTAAGGAGATAGAGGTAGGCGAGAGCAGCATCACCACGACGGGGCTGTTCGACATCAAGCTCCCCGGAGTGAACGGCGACAGCATTGCGCTCTCATCGCTCAAAGGCAAGGTCGTCCTGCTCGACTTCACGCTATACGAAGATGCTAAAATCAGCAGCCGCAACATAAGGCTGCGTGAGATATACAGCAAGTACCGTGACCGCGGCTTCGAGATTTACCAGATATCATACGACACGCGCGAGCATTTCTGGCAACAGTCGGCGAGCAACCTGCCCTGGACATGCGTTCGTGACGGCGAAGGGGCATACTCCTCAAACCTTGTCTTATACAACATACAGAACTTACCTACATTCTATCTCATAAACAGCGACAACGAGATAACGTTGCGTGACAATCAGATAACAGACCTTGAAGCAGAGATTGAAAAACTTTTGAGGAAATAGGCCGCTAAAAGCCGCCAAGAAAAAGATTCCTGAAAGCCCAATAGACAAAAAAATAACCTTTTTTATTTGGTTATTAACTTTAAAGGGCTTACCTTTGCGGTAAATAAAGAGGGAAATTGGGTTCCAGCACTCGTGTTGGAATCCTTTGTTTTACTATTTTTTAAAAACGAACATCATGAGTTATATGTCCGAGGAGGGCTACAAGAAATTGTTAGCCGATTTGAAAGAGTTGGAGGCAAAACGCCCCGAGGTCGTACGTCAGATCGCTGAGGCGCGCGATAAAGGCGACTTGTCCGAGAATGCGGAGTACGATGCAGCCAAGGAGGCTCAGGGATTGCTTGAAATGAGAATCAACGAACTTAAGCTTGTCATCGCCGACGCAAAAATCATCGACACGTCAAAGCTTAACACAGATACAGTACAGGTACTTACAAAAGTAGGCCTGAAGAACACCAAGACCAACGCCAACATGCAGTACACCATTGTACCCGAAAGCGAGGCCAACCTGCGCGAGGCGAAGATCTCAATCAACACGCCTATCGCAAAGGGCCTTTTGGGCAAGAAGGTAGGCGACGTCGCTGAGATTACCGTTCCTCAGGGCAAGCTCTATCTTGAAATAACAAGCATATCATTCTAAGCGATGGCGACAATATTCAGCATGATAGTAGCCGGCGATATTCCGAGCTACAAGGTGGCAGAGGACGAGCAGTTCTATGCATTCCTCGACATCAACCCGCTGGCAAAGGGCCACACGCTGGTAATCCCCAAGCGTGAGGTCGATTACTTCTTTGACCTTACCGACGAGGAGATTGGAGCCATGCAGGTATTCGCAAAGAGAGTGGCCGAGGGCATAAAGCGCGCATTCCCCTGCATCAAGGTCGGCCAGGCAGTATTGGGGCTTGAAGTTCCTCATGCGCACATACACTTAGTGCCGATGCAAAGCGAAAAAGACATGCTCTTCACTAACCCTAAGCTAAAGCTTACGCCCGAAGAGTTCGCTGACATTGCCGAGAAAATAAGAAAAGAGATTGCCTGACGCAATCTCTTTTTTATGTCTTTGAGCTCAAGATAGGAGATTCTCTTTGAGGCGGCAATCACATACACAACATATTTTTATTGACTGTTAAGGGGATTTTTGTTTCCGTTTTATTATCTTCGCCAAGAAAACATCACTAACAATCCCTTTCATGCGTACACTTATCAGCAACCCCACAATAGTCAGCGACGGACGACGCTTCCGAGGCTCCATAGTAATAAACGACGGCAAGATAGTAGAGATACTCGAGGGCGACGCCCTGCCGCATGCGGCATGCGACAACATTATCGAGGCGACAGGCATGTACCTTATTCCCGGCGTCATTGACGACCACGTGCATTTCCGCGAGCCCGGACTCACCGAGAAGGCGACAATGGCCACCGAGAGCCGCGCGGCAGCAGCCGGCGGCGTCACGTCGTTCATGGAGATGCCCAACACCAACCCGCAGACAACCACCCTCAAGGCATTGAAGGAGAAGTATGCCATTGCGGCACGTGACAGCGTGATAAACTATTCGTTCTACTTTGGAGCGACGAACACCAACTGCGGCAGCTTCGCCAAGCTCAACCCGCAGAAGGTATGCGGAATAAAGCTCTTCATGGGGTCGAGCACGGGCAATATGCTTGTAGACAGGCTCAGCGAGCTTGAAAAGATTTTCCAGGAGGCAAAGAGAATAAACATACCTGTGGCCGTGCACTGCGAGGACGGCTCGGTCATCAGCCGCAACGCCAAAGCCGTGAGAGAGAGCGAGGGCGAAGACCCCGACGTTCGCTTCCACCCTGTCATACGCAGCGAGGAGGCCTGCTATAAAAGCACCGAAAGCGCCATAGGGCTTGCGAGAAAGTACGGCACGCGCCTGCACATAATGCACATAAGCACCGCAAAGGAGCTTACATTGCTGCAGCCTGCCGACAAAGAGAACATAACCACCGAGGCGACCCCGGCGCACCTCACGTTCTGCGATGCCGACTACGCAAGATTAGGCACACGTATAAAGTGCAACCCTGCGATAAAGAGCATAGACGACCGCAACGCCCTGCGCCGCGCGGTTAAAGAGGGCGGCATCGACCTTATAGGAACGGACCATGCCCCGCACCGTCTCGAGGACAAGCTGGGCGGTGCCTTGAAAGCGGCGTCGGGCATGCCGAGCATACAGTTCTCGTTGCTCACCATGCTGAGGCTCGCCGACGAGGGAGCACTGACGCTCGAGGACATTGTGGAGAAGATGTGCCATGCTCCTGCAAGAATTTTCGACATCGACCGCAGGGGACACATAGCCAAAGGCTACCATGCCGACTTTGTTCTGCTAAAGCCCGGAGCCGTCACTACGGTGACTCCCGAGACTATCATAAGCAAATGCGGCTGGAGCCCATTTGAGGGAGAGAGCTTCGGCTGGAGCGTCGAGCAGACATGGGTCAATGGCGAGTGCGTCTACAAAGAGGGTGCGATAAACGAGGAGATACGAGGAAAAGCCCTCAAATTCCGTCGATGAAAAGATGGATTTTCAAATATAGGATAGAAGAGGTTGCTCCATACATCGACTGGAGCTACCTGCTCCACGCATGGGGGCTGACAGGCAAGGCTGACGCTAAGGACGCCGTCGCGGATGTCATCAAGGAGGCGAAGGCCATGCTTGCCGAGACAGGCGGGCTGGAGTGCTGCCATGCTGTTTTTGCCCTGTGCGAGGCAAGAGGCTGCGGCGACGACATTATTATTGAAGGGAAGCGCATCCCCCTGTTAAGGCAACAGCATAACAGGCCCGGAGAGCCCAATCTTTGCCTCAGCGACTTCGTGTCGCCGCACGGCGACCATGCAGGGCTTTTCGCCACCGCTGTCAGCGACGCATTCGTGGCGGGATACAGCGACGACGCATACATGCACCTGCTTGCCCAGACACTTGCCGACAGGCTTGCCGAGGCGACAGCGACATACATGCACATGCAGGTACGCACCGACAAGGAGCTGTGGGGCTACGCCCCCGACGAGCGGCTGAGCGTAGAGGAGCTGAATGCCGAGAAGTATCAGGGGATACGCCCGGCCGTGGGCTACCCGTCGCTGCCCGACCAGAGCATAATATTCGCCATTGACGAGCTGCTTCGCCTCACCGACGCAGGCATAGAGCTGACAGGCAACGGAGCAATGAGGCCGCATGCGGCAGTATGCGGAATGATGATAAAGCACCCCGCCGCAAGATATTTCAACATCGGCGAGATAAGCGAGGAGCAGTGCACCGACTATGCCAAGAGGCGTGGAGTGCCGGCTGACGAAATAAGGAAATTCCTTTCAAAGAATATTCACAAGAGAGATGCCTGACACATACACGGAGTTTGCCGAGAGCCGCCGAGCCGCCTTTCCGCACATGCAGGACAGCCGAGACAAAGCCCCGTGCGATGCATATTTGTTTACAAAGAATTTTTAAGGTATCTTTGCATCAAACTGCGAAGATAGCATGCAGAGCGGAACGCAAGAAGAGAAAAGGTTCAAGGCCCTGCTGCCGCCCATTACAGACAGAACATTAATCAAAACCGCAAATATTATGCTAAAGAAGATTCTTCACCCCCTTTATGTCCTTTACCAGGTGCTTTTCGCATGGTGGGCATTCATTCTGCTGACCGTCATCACATCAATCATCGTGATTGTGTTCGGAGCATGGCTAAAAATAAAGAACGCCGACCACTACCCCGCCGTAGTCTGGTGCAGGCTCTCGTGCTGGATATTCCTTATCCCCGTGAAGGTCGTAGACCGTGACAAATATGTCAAGAAGGGCAAGAACTATGTATTCGTAGCCAACCACCAGGGCATGTTCGACGTAATCACGCTGTATGCCTACATTGTGAGAAACTACAAGTGGATAATGAAAGACTCGCTTCGCAAGGTGCCGTTCATGGGAGCCGCATGCGCCATGACAGGGCACATATTCGTGAACCGCACCACTCCGCAGAAGGACATGCTGCGCAAGGCTATCAACATACTGAAGAGCGGAAAGTCATTGACAGTGTTCGCCGAGGGCACACGCTGCCTCAACGGCAAATTGGGACGTTTCAAGAAAGGCGCGTTCGTCATTGCCAACATGACGCAGAAACCCATTATCCCAATAACCATCGAAGGCTCGTACGACCTGTTGCCTAAGGGCTGCTGGTGCCTGCACTGGTCAAAGGTGACGCTTACCTTCCACGAGGCTATCGAGTGCAAGGGGCGTGACACCGAGAACGTCGATTATCTCATGAGGGCTACACGCAATGTCATTGCGAAAGACCTCGGCGCAGACATCGAGCCGGAGCCCGTGACACCGCCCGCGACCGCTAACGAGCAGGCAACGGCGGCAAAAGAAGAACAATAAACCAAAAAACAAAATAAACTTATGAAGAAACTATTTTTTGCACTGGCTCTGACAGTGTTCGCCTCTCAGCAACTTTTTGCCGACAAGGGCATGTGGCTTCTCCAGCTCATGCGTCAGCAGAATCTCGAGGAGCAGATGCGCAAGCAGGGCCTTGAGATATCTATCGACGAGATTTACAACCCCGAAGCACCGTCGCTCAAGGACGCCATCGGCATCTTCGGCGGAGGCTGCACCGGCGAGGTCATTTCGCCCAACGGCCTTGTGATAACCAACCACCACTGCGGTTTCAGCTTCATTCAGCAGCTGAGCACCGTTGAGCACAACTACCTTCACAACGGTTTCTGGAGCCAGAGCTACGAAGAGGAGCTGCCATGCAACGGCCTGGCGTTCACATTCGTAAAGGAGATCAAGGACGTCACCGACGAGATTAACCGCCGTGTGAAAGAGGGCAAGCTGAGCGAGGAGGAGTCATTCCAGCGTGCGGCGCTTGCGGCCGTTGCCGCAGAGCTTTTCAAGGCCGACGACATCGAGGGCAAGGAGCATATGTACCCGCAGTTGCTCCCCTACTTCGAGGGCAACAAGTATTACCTTGTATATTACAAGAAGTATACCGATGTCCGCCTTGTAGCCACGCCTCCCAACTCTATCGGCAAGTTCGGCGGCGAGACCGACAACTGGATGTGGCCGCGCCACACAGGCGACTTCTCGGTGTTCCGCATCTACGGCGACAAGGATGGCAACCCGGCAGTATACAGCAAGGACAACGTACCCCTAAGCACGCCTAAGCACCTTAGCGTATCTCTTGCAGGCTTCGAGTACGGCGACTACGCCATGATAATGGGCTTCCCCGGCAGCACGTCACGCTACCTCACAGGCAAAGAGGTGGAGCAGAGAATGTACCAGAGCAACGAGCCCCGCATCGCAATGCGTGACGTCACGCTGAAAATCATCCGCGAGGAGATGGCTAAGAGCGAGGAGATAGCTATCAAGTACGCCAACAAGCAGGCACGCATAAGCAACTACTGGAAGAACTCTATCGGCATGAACAAGGCCATTGTAGACAACAAGGTCGTTGAGACAAAGCTCGCCGAAGAGGCAGCGTTCCTCGCATGGGCAAGGCAGGCCGGCAACAAGGAGTACATGACGATAGTAGAGGAGATCAACGCATGCGTTGAGGAGATGAACCGCACCGTGTACCTTTCGACAGTCGTTTCGGAGCTTATCAACAACGTTGAGTTCATTCAGAGAAACCTCACCGAGCAGAACAAGAAGGCATTCGACACGCCCCGCCTCGTGAGCGACGAGATGAACGGGCTTTACAGCTGGCTGCACAACCGCGACTACGACCACGACATAGACCGCCGCATAGCCAAAGAGGTGCTGCCGCTGTTCTATGAGCTCACAGAAGCCGAAGAGCGTGACGAGTACCTGAACGAGATTTACGCTAAGTACAAAGGCGACCTTGACAAGTATATCGACATGGTATACGAGAAGTCAATCCTCGCCAACGAGAAGAACTTCAAGAAGTTCATGAAGAAGCCCACAGTAAAGGCTTACGAAAAAGACCCTGCGTACAAGCTGCGCTATGCCGTATTCACCACATACAAGAACATTTCGGCAAAGAACGCCGAGTTCGGCAAGAGAATAAACCCGTTGCACAAGACATACCTCAGAGGCTTGATAGAGATGGCCAACGGCGCGCCTATGGCTCCCGACGCCAACTTCACCATGCGCATGACATACGGCAACGTAAAGTCATACCAGCCTAAGGACGGCGTCACCTTCAACCACTACACCACCCTTAAGGGCGTTATGGAGAAAGAAGACCCTAACAGCACAGAGTTCATCGTGCCCGCACGCCTCAAGGAGCTTTACGAGGCAAAGGATTACGGAGAGTACGCACTGCCTACAGGCGAGATGCCCGTTGCGTTCCTCACCACCAACGACATCACCGGCGGCAACAGCGGCAGCGGCGTGCTCAACTCACGCGGCGAGCTCATAGGCCTTGCCTTTGACGGCAACTGGGAGTCATTGAGCGGCGACATCAACTTCGACACTAACCTGCAGCGTTGCATCAACGTGGACATACGCTACGTGCTGTTCGTCATCGAAAAGCTCGGCAACTGCAAGCGACTGATTGACGAAATGAACATTGTAAAGTAATTTTGGATATTACACAGAAAGAGGGTGACCCAAAAGTCACCCTCTTGTCGTAGGGGGTGAATAAAAAGCAAAGTTCAAGGCTTGTGCAGGCTTCAAAACCGCAACCGACGCTGCTAACGAGAGCAAAGAGTGCTTGCTTTCTTTGCCGAGTAGCGAGGAGGAAAAGCCACAAAGGGTTAATTTACTTGGCGTAAATGAGGATTTTGAAGGCAAACGTAACACAGGAAATTTGTGCAAACGAGTTAAACACAAAGTTTACTTTGTTGTTTTACAACGAG
>JAFTRV010000010.1 GCA_017462065.1 Bacteroidaceae bacterium | reverse complement strand
TCCTCGCTACTCGGCAAAGAAAGCAAGCACTCTTTGCTCTCGTTAGCAGCGTCGGTTGCGGTTTTGAAGCCTGCACAAGCCTTGAACTTTGCTTTTTATTCACCCCCGACGACAAGAGGGTGACTTTTGGGTCACCCTCTTGCTTGGTATATAATAAGTGATTGTTAATTGAACAGCTCGTCACGCTGCAGGTAGGCTATTATCTCACCACGGTTTACATGGTCGCCCTGCTTTGCGCATATCTCGACTACACGTCCGCCGAGCCCGGTCGCTACAGGCTGCAACTCTCCCCACGGAGTGATTATGGTGCAGAACAGCTCGTCTGCGTTGTAATGCTTGCCGATAGCAGGAGCCATTGACTCTCCTTCGACGACAACCTCCCAAATAATCTGTCCCTTTTCGGGTGCTGCTATAGGGTCGGCCTTAGCATGCTTTATGGCCTTAATCTCCTCTACGCTCACTCCCTTGCTTGCCATTTCGCTATCCTTAGCCTTTTCGATATCCGCAAGGAAACGCTCTTTGGCTACGCCGCTCTTATAATCACGGTACTGGCGTTCGTGCATGGCGAATTCCCATAGCTCCTCGTCGTCGGCGCCTGCCTCCCAACCAAGTTCCTGCATCTCCTCGCGGTACTTGTCAAGAGCGTCGGGATAGAAGCTCTGTGGGTCGGCATCGGTGAATTCGAACCCTTTCTCTTTTGCGAGTTCCTTTATTTCAGGAGCTACATCGCCCGGCAGCCTGCCGCTCTTGCCGAGAATCATGCCCCACATGCTTTCGTCCATGCGGCTGAAACGGGGCTCGTCCTGGGCACGTGACAAAAGATTCATCAAAGCGATGTTCTTTACATATTGGCTGAACGGGGTTACAAGCGGGGGATATCCTACTCGCGGCCACACATATGCGACTTCGTTGAACAGTTCTACCATAAGCTCGTCAAGTGTATACGTGGGCTTGCCTTTGCTCTGAAGTATTCCGTTTATTCCTTTATGTACGCCTGCGAGGTCGGACATCATTGAGCCCATCATTCCGCCGGGCAGTCCGCTTGTCAGCAGCAACGAGCTCATGAGCTTATTGTTCTTGTCCATGAATACGCCCATCCAGTCGTCTATGAATTCCTGAGTAAGGCTGCGTACCTTCATGTATGCGTTCATGTTTATCTCGGGTACCTTGAAGCCTGCGTCCTTGAGCATTGCCTGAACGCTGATGATGTCCGGGTGCACCTTGCCCCATGACAATGGCTCGACTGCCGTATCTATGATGTCGCATCCGTTCTTGCATACTTCAAGAATGGAGGCCATTGACAAGCCCGGGCCGCTGTGACCGTGATATTGTATTATTATCTCGGGGTGCTTCTCCTTGATGTTCTTTACAAGGCGGCCGAGGAAGTCGGGGCGTCCGATGCCTGCCATGTCCTTTAGGCATATCTCCGTGGCTCCGGCCGCAATAAGCTCTTCGGCTATGTTGCTGTAGTATTCTACGGTATGAATAGGGGAGGATGTTATGCAGAGCGTGGCTTGAGGTATCATGCCGGCTTCAAGTGCGTACTTGATTGAAGGTATTATGTTGCGTGTGTCGTTCAAACCGCAGAATATTCTTGTAATATCCACTCCTTGCGCCTTCTTTACCTTATACATCAAGCGTCGTACGTCCGCAGGGACAGGGAACATTCTGAGCGCATTGAGGGCTCTGTCGAGCATGTGTGTCTGAATTCCCGCCTCATTGAAGAACTTAGTGAAACGTCTGACAGCGTTGTTGGGGTTCTCGCCCGCCATTAGGTTTACCTGCTCAAACGCACCGCCGTTAGTCTCCACTCGCGAAAAACATCCCATTTCTATAATAGCAGGAGCAACCTTTTCGAGCTGGTCGGCAAGAGGTTGGAATTTTCCTGATGACTGGAACATGTCTCGGTAGACTAAACTGAATTTGATCTCCTTTTTCATAATTATAGTTGTTATATAAGTCGTTTTTACTTTGCTTTCCTTTTTTACCTTAATTAATTTAAAGCATAACACTTGCAAAGTTAGCCTCTTTATTGATATAACCTATTTTTTTGCTGTTTTTTTGCAATAATCTTTTCTTGGTATTTTTAGTTATAAAATTTGTTCAAAATATGCATTTATAAATGTTTAATTGTGGCGAAAATATAAAATATGAATTAAAAAGCATGTCTTTTATAAACGTATTTTACCACTAAATTCCTAAATTTACCATACATTTTGGTTTTTTACCAATGATAGCAGCTCTATATCGCCTAAAAACGCTATATATAAAAGGTTGTTGTAATTTTGCAATATAAAATAATGCGTGATGTAAAAAAGCGTATTCGTATATTGTTTTATTCACTTGGCAAGAATCTTTTTTTCTGCCATAAAACGATTTTAATGAGACACTATTTATCTTACGTTGAAGATGCCATAAAAGATAATTGGAACAAGTCTGCAATTTCCAATTATGGAGCGAACGAATTCAAATATTCCGACATTGCCGTAAATGTCGCCAAGTTGCATATCGTATTCGAACAATGCGGAATAAAAAAAGGTGACCATATTGCTATTTGTGCGAGAAATTCGGCTGAATGGTGCGTTACTTTTCTTGCCATTGCATCGTATCAGGCTGTCGCAGTTCCTCTTTTGGCGGACTTTATGCCTGAAAATATAGTCAGCCTTACAAAAGCGTCGGATAGCCGCATGCTTTTCGTAGACAAGAACGTTCTGGCAGGTATGGTAAGGGACGGCGTTGTTTCAAACCTTTCTGAAATGGAAAGCTTTATCGGAATTGTCGATATTGTAACTTGTGAAGCTGTAAGTGGTTATGAGGGTTCTTTTAATGTAAAGCGTGAGAGCGTTGATACGCTGTTTGACAAGCGATATCCGTTGGGCATGAGCGCCGATGACCTTGAATTATGCAATGGCGGGCTTGATGACATTGCTGTCATAAGCTATACTTCCGGTACAAGCAGTTCGCCTAAAGGAGTGATGTTGCCGGCAAGGTCATTGTCGGGCAATGTCGAAATGGCACGGAAACTTGTTCCGATAGCCGTGAAAGAGGGAGGGGCGACATTGTCGATTCTGCCTTTAGCCCACATCTTCGGCCTTGCGTTTGATTTTCTGTTTCTCTTCTCGAGCGGTTGCCACATCAATATCTTTACCGAAAAGCCCGTTCCCGCACGTTTGCTGAAGGCATTGGCTGACGTCAAGCCTTTCATCTTCCTGACGGTTCCTTTGCTGATAGAAAAGATTTTCCGTTCAAAGGTAATTCCTACGCTAAGAAAGCCTGTAATGAAGTTCTTGGTTTCGATACCGGGTGTACGCAGGCTCGTTTTTAATAAGGTGCGTTCAAAGATAATCAGTACATTCGGAGGCAATTTGGCTAAAGCGGGCTTCTTCATCGGAGGCGCTGCCATAAGCAAGGATGTTGAAAAGGTGATGAAAAAGATAAGAATACCGTTTGCGGTCGGTTACGGAATGACCGAGTGCGGCCCTCTTATCAGTTATGTGGCTTCGGCTCACCCTTCGATTGATTCAAGAGGCGGTGTCGCTAAGCCTACGATAGAGTTGCGTATCGATTCCGAACGTCCTTCAAAGTTCCCTGGTGAAATTCAGGTGCGTGGCGACGTAGTTACTACGGGATATTACAACAACGAAGAGGCTACTAAGGCTGCCTTCACGCATGACGGTTGGCTCAAGACTGGCGATATGGGCATTCAGGACCGTTATGGTACTGTATATATAAAAGGTCGTTGCAAGAACATGATTCTCACAGGCAGCGGACAGAATATATATCCCGAAGAGATTGAAGACATGATAAATCGTCTTCCTTATGTAGTGGAGTCTATCGTTGTAGGACGCAACCATGCGCTTGTCGCAATAATCGTGATTGACAGTGACGCTGCTAAGGCAAACGGTATTACTGAAGCAGATGCACAGGGCATAGTTGAAAAGAGCATCATAGCCTTGAATTCAAAACTGCCCGCTTACAGCCAGCTGGCACGTTGCGAATTCCGCAGCAATCCTTTCGAAAAGACACCGAAATTGAGCATTAAGAGATTTATGTATAACTGATTGTAAAATCTATTTTATATGAAACATTTTTTGTATTATGTTGATGAGTCTATCAAGGCTAATTGGAACCGCAATGCCTTGACTAACTATGGCGCTAACACTTATACTTTTGCCGAAGTAGCGGCCGAAGTGGAGAAGATGCATATCTTCTTTGAGCAGTGCGGAATAAAGAAAGGCGAGAAAATCGCTATCTGTTCAAGAAACTCTGCAGAGTGGTGCATCGCTTACCTTGCCATTGTCGCATACGACGCTGTTTGCGTTCCTTTGCTTGCGGACTTCTTGCCGCAGAACGTGGCGGACCTTACACGCCTGTCGGACAGCCGTTTGCTCTTGGTGGACAACTCTATATATGGCGGTCTTGACCGTGACAATGTGGTTTCGCAATTCAATGAGATTGAGGACTTCTGCGGTCTTGTAAACATTTCAGGCTTGTCTGTATATAACGATTGCAACGGAAAGTTGCTCTCTGTCGCAAAGAACTTGGACAAGGCCTTCGAGGAGCGCTTCCCCAATGGATTGACCCCGGAAGATGTAAATTACAAAAAAGAGGATTTGGAGCCGTTAGCGGTAATCAGCTATACGTCAGGTACAAGCAGCTCTCCAAAGGGCGTTATGCTGACAGCTCGTTCGATATCTTCAAATGTTCAGTTCGCCCGTGACCATATCCCTGCATGCAACGATGACAAGATACTTTCAATGTTGCCGTTGGCGCATATCTTCGGTCAGATTTTCGACTTCGTGTATCCGTTGTCAAGCGGTTGTCACATCAATATCTTTACAGAAAAGCCTATACCGGCACGTTTGCTGAAGGCTCTCTCCGATGTCAAGCCGTATATGTTCCTTACCGTACCTTTGCTTATCGAGAAGATTTTCCGTGCAAAGGTTATGCCTCAGTTGGAGACCGGGCTTATGAAGGTGCTTCTGCGCATTCCTGGCCTTAACAATGTTATTTATAACAAGGTTCGTGCGAAGCTGCTTGCGACATTCGGCGGCAATATTCAGAAAGGCGGCATCATTCTCGGAGGAGCGGCGTTGAATAAGGATGTCGAGAAGGTTATGAAGAAGGTTAAGCTTCCTTATACCGTAGGCTACGGAATGACTGAATGCGGCCCGCTGTTGAGCTACAGAAGATGGCAGGATTTCGTGATGCGTTCATGCGGTGCTGTCGCTCATCCCGGCGTAGACATAAGAATTGATTCGGAAGACCCGGCTAAGGTGCCAGGCGAAATTCAAGCAAAGGGCGTTTCCGTTATGTCGGGCTACTATAAGAACCCTGAGGCTACTAAGGCTGCGTTTACTGAAGACGGCTGGCTAAAGACCGGCGACATGGGTCTTATGGACAAGAACGAGAATATCTTCATAAAAGGCCGTTGCAAGAATATGATTCTTACAGCTAACGGTCAGAACGTATATCCTGAGGAGATTGAAGACCTTATAAACCAATTGCCTATGGTGGCTGAGTCTTTGGTTGTAGGTCGTAAGCATGGTTTGGCTGCTCTTATAGTCGCTAATCCTGATGCAGTTGCCGAAGCGGGCCTCTCTGCAGAGCAGTTGCAGAAGACGATGGAGGAGAACGTATTCGCTCTTAACGCAAAATTGCCGGTTTACAGCAAGCTGACAATTTGCGAAATCATGAAAGAGCCTTTTGAAAAGACTCCTAAGCTCAGCATCAAGCGATTCATGTATAAGTAACCTATCGAATATCTATTCTTTTATAGAGCGTACTTGCAAGTACGCTCTATTTTTTTTATAATTGCAAAACAAAAGCAAAAAAACGCTTTTAAATGTAAAATATTGTTAAATATTAAATGTAGGTACGCATGTTTTTGAGAATTTATTGCACATTTTGAGTTAATTTGTGCAAAACTTATTGTGATGTAAAAAAAATAACAGATATTTGCACTCGCAAAATCAAACTTATCAATATTATATGAGACACTTTATAAGCTATTTCAACGACTCTGTCAAAAAACACTGGGATTTGCCTGCTGTTTCAAATTACGGCAATAGGACATACACTTATGCTCAAATGGCCGAGGAGATAGAAAAATATCACATCCTTTTTGAGAAATCAGGTATAAAGAAAGGCGACAAGGTAGCGCTTTACGCACGTAACTCGGCTGAGTGGTGTATCGCATATTTTGCGACTCTTACATACGATGCTGTAACGGTTCCTTTCCTTCCTGACTTCTTGCCGTCTGCTGTCGTAGAGCTTTCTACATTCTCGGAGTGCAAGATGCTTATCCTTGACGATGGTGCCGCCACGGCTTTTGAGTCTAATCCCGATTTGTATGATAAATTGGAAGAGATAAAAGATTTTGTCGGCGTTATTAACCTTGTGGGAATTAAGGTTTTACGTGACACTTCCAATATGTTGGCGAATAGTGCTGCGGATATTGAGTCTGCCATCTCTTCGCTTCACCCGGGCGGCTTTACTCCCGATTGTGTGAACTATTATGCGGAGGAGCGTGATATGGATGCTCCTGTTGAGATAAGCTTTACGTCCGGTACTACAAGCGCTACGTCAAAAGGCGTCGTTCTTCCGGCTCGTTCGCTTTCTGCAAACCTTGAATTCGGCTTCCGTGAAGTTCCTGCATGTGCGGGCGGCCATATATTGGCTATCCTTCCGATGGCTCACATGTTCGGTCAGGCATTTGACGTTATCTTCCCTCTATGTAGCGGTTGCCACGTTTATGTGATGCCGGGCAAGCCTACTCCGGCTCGTTTGTTGGGCGGTTTGGCTGCGGTGAAGCCGTTCATGTTCCTTACAGTGCCTATGGTTATCGAGAAGATATTCAAGTCTAAGGTGTTCCCTGTTACACGCAAGTATCCGGCTAAGTTGTTGCTTAAGATACCGGGGCTTAGAAGAATTGTTCTCAACAAGATACGCAGCTCTCTGCTTAACGCATTCGGCAACAGCTTTACTGTAGGTGTAATCATTGGCGGCGCAGCTCTTAACCGTGAGGTTGAGGACTTGCTCAAAAGCATGAGGTTCCCTTATGTAGTTGGTTACGGCATGACAGAGTGCGGTCCGCTTATCGCTTATCGTGACAAGAGCGAATATGTGAAGTACTCTTGTGGAACTAACGCTCATCCGATAGAAATACGCATCGATTCGGCTAATCCTCGTCGCGTGCTTGGAGAAATACAGGTTAAGGGCGACGCTGTGATGCTCGACTATTACAATAACGAAGAGGCTACAAAGGCTGCGTTCACGAAAGACGGCTGGTTGAGAACGGGCGACATGGGTGTGTTTGACAACAAATCAAACCTTTTCATCAAGGGCCGTTGCAAGAATATGATTCTCACCGGAAGCGGTCAGAATATCTACCCCGAGGAGATAGAGGACAAGATAAACAATCTGCCGTATGTCGTAGAGTCTTTGGTCGTAGGCCGCAAGAATGCGATTGTCGCTCTTGTAGTAGCTGACTATGACGGAGCCGCAAAGGCGGGCATCAATGAAGACGAGCTGCGTAAGCTCATCGACAGCAATGTGCTTGCCCTTAACTCTGAGCTTGCGGCATACAGCAAAATCGGCTATACGGAGATTCGCCGTGAACCGTTCGAAAAGACTCCTAAGCAGAGCATCAGACGTTTCATGTACTCATAATAGAGTGACTGAGTATAACTAAATCGGTTTGCCAAAAAACAATTATGGCAAACCGATTTTTGTATATGCTATTTAAAAGAGGTATCTTTGCAAGCGTTTTTTAAAAGAAATGGACAGGAATGAAAATAACAGTCATACAGCAGGATATTGCATGGAAAGATGTCTCAAAGAATCTTGGGCGTCTTGAAAGGCTCGTGGCTAATGCCGAGCGTGCCGACCTTTATCTCTTTCCCGAGATGTGTTCCACCGGCTTCTGCATGCAGCCAGGCGAAGTGGCTGAGGAGACGGACGGAGAGACTGTTCGGCTTATGAAACGCCTTGCGGCGGAGTATGATGCGGCTATGGCCGTGCCTGTAATGACGCACGAAAACGGAAAATACTACAACCGCATGTATTTCATTACTCCCGAAGGCGTCGCAGGCCGTTATGACAAGCATAATCTCTTCGAGTACAGCGGCGAGGACAAGGTTTTTGAGCCCGGCAGCGGCAAGGTCATTTGGGAGTGGCGCGGCGTTCGCTTCCGTCCTATAATATGCTACGACCTTCGTTTCCCTGTGTACATATACAACCGTGCGGAATATGATGTGCTGCTGGTGGCTGCGAACTTCCCTGACAGCCGCTTGCTTGCATGGGATACTCTTGTTCGTGCCCGTGCGATAGAGAATGTCTGTTATGTTGCGGCAAGCAACAGGGTGGGGGCTGACGAGTACGGCACTTATAAAGGACACAGCGTAATTCTGAATCCTTACGGTCAGACGCTTGTTGAGTGCGGTGACGGCGAGCAGTGCAGCCTGACGGCTGAGCTCGACGATGAGATGCTACGGAAAATCCGCCTTATGCAGCAACTGAACCGTTAGGCTCCGTAGTACTTTATAGTATCTTTTCATATTCGGGTATCTCATTGAGGAATGTGAATGTGTTGTTCACATAGTCCATTCTGCAGCAGTAGTGCTGCAACCCGTTGCTAATGATAAGGTAATCGACCTTAAGCTTGAGATTGTAGCGTGATATCTGCGCAAATACCTCTTTTGTGATTCTTACGTCCGGCGCCTTGTATTCTATTATCACGCATGGCTTTAATGCTCTGTTGTAGACAACAGTATCGCACCGGCGTTTTGTGCCGTTGAGCGTTATGGGCACCTCGTTGCCCATTAGCCGGGCCGGGTAGCTTTTGCTGTTTATAAGATAATGCACGAAGTGCTGCCTTACCCACTCTTCGGGGGTGAGCGCTACGTAACTTTTGCGAAGAACATCGAAAATTTGCTGTTTCCCCTCGCTGACAGTTAATTTTGTTTCGTAAGCTGGTAAATTTAACGCTAACATTTACTATCTTTGCATTTATTGCAAAGATAGGACATTAATTTTAAAAAATCTCCTTTATAATTAATTATGGCAAAATATACATACGAATCGGTAATGTCCGAACTCAAGGGAGGCAACTTCAAGCCCGTATACTATCTTATGGGCGAGGAGGGCTATTTCACCGACCGTATAACCGATTATATAATGGAGAATGCCCTGAGCGAGTTTGAACGTGACTTTAACCTGACTGTCTATTACGGTCTTGATACAGACATAGATACCATCGTAACTGCGGCGAAGCGTTTTCCGATGATGGTCGAACGTCAGGTGATTATAGTCAAAGAGGCTCAGATGCTGAAGAATCTCGACTCGTTGCAGTACTATCTTCAGGCTCCGCAGCCTACTACGGTCCTTGTCTTTGCGCACAAGAACGGCTCGCTCGACAAACGCAAGAAGATCGCATCGGAGCTTGAACGCTGCGGGGTGGTTCTTGAATCGAAGAAGATGCGTGACGACCAGCTGCCTGCATTCATAACAGGCTATCTGCGTGAAAAAGGGCTGGTCGCCGACAATAAGTCGATTCTTATGATGCGTGAGTCGATAGGCGCCGACCTCTCACGTCTTGCAGGAGAGATAGACAAGCTTTCAATAGCGCTTCCTCAAGGAACGGCGGCTATAACCCCGGAGCTTGTAGAGGAGCATATCGGCATCAGCAAGGAGTACAATAACTTTGAGCTGCAGAATGCTCTTGTAAACAAGGATATACTTAAGGCCAACAAGATAATACAGTATTTTGCCCGCAATCCGAAGAAAAATCCGATACAGATGACGCTTGCGTTGCTGTTCAGCTTTTTCTCTAATCTTATGATGTGCTATTACGCCCCCGAAAAGAGCGAGCGCGGCGTTGCCGAATTCCTCGGCCTCAGAAGCTCATGGGGCGTAGGCGACTATCTTAAGGCCATGAGAAACTATCGTGCGGTACATGTTATGGAGATACTGCACTTGATACGTCTTGCCGACGCTCAGTCAAAAGGCGCTGAGGGAGCGCAGACTGCCGACAGCGAGATTATGCGTGAGCTGCTTTATAAAATTCTGCATTGATTGCGGTTGGGAGCGGCATTTTGTTTTGAAAAAATTGATATTATGATAAAGAATCTTAACGGCTCTAATATCAGCTTCGAGCAGGACGGCAAGCTGTCGTTCGATGAAGAGGCTCATCGTTACTTCATAGGCGACATTGACATGCGTCCTGTGAGCAGCGTTGTGGGCATGTTCTTCAAGGAGTTCGATGCAGAACTCGTGAGCCTTAAAAAATGCAATGGCAACACTTTGGAGGCTGCGAAGCTTCGTGAGGTATGGACATGCAAGGGATGCGTGGCAAGCCAGGCAGGCACTTTCCTGCATAAACAGATCGAGGATTACTTCAATGGCAAGGCTGTTCCTGAACTGCTTTGCGACGTAAACTACGAAGGCAAGTTCGTCAAGCACAGCTCTACAATTGACATTTCCCGTGAGTGGAGCTATTTCAAGGCCTTTGAACGTGCCGTATCTCCCGTGCCTTTCCGTACAGAATGGAGAGTATATGACCTTGATTCACGTATGGCAGGAACGCTTGACCTTGTATGTGCATGCGAGGACGGAACATATGAAATTTACGACTGGAAACGCAGTTGCAAGGTCGATGCGAAGGAGGTGAACCAATGGGCGAGCGGTCTTAACGGATTGTATCACCTGACCGACACTTCGTATGTCCATTACTGTCTTCAGCAGAATCTTTACCGTTATATGCTGCAAAAGAACTACGGAATAAAAATCAGTCGCATGAACCTTGTAGTTCTTCATCCTGAACATGAAAACTACAGGCTCGTTCCTGTTCCTGTAATGGACAAGGAAATAGCAATAATAATTGATAAAATAAGCTGATAACCTATTATAAAGAGAGAGGGCAACCGCATTGAACGGTTGCCCTCTCTCTTTATAATACCGCAATAGGCTTGGCGTTATTTCATAAGTTCTATACTGCGTTTAACGAAGTTGTTGAGAGCTTCGCCTGTTAGCATGTTGTTCTGCAGCAGTGTAATGTCGATAAGCTGCTTAACGGTATTGTCGTTTGCTGCGTATTCGCCGAGAATGCCCTCTTTTTCGCTTTTTGCGGCCGTAATATCCTTCTCAATCTCGAAAAGCTCGTCCTTCTCGCTCTGAGGGATATCCTCGTCTTTCTTGCCTGAACGTGCGTCGTAAAGCTCCTTGCGGCGGCTCTCGAGCGATGCTTTCTTCTCGTCAAGCGGCTGCAGCTTCTCAGCGCAAGCCTGCTCTGCATTCTCAAGAACACGCTTTATGAGCGGGTGTTCTTCGTTCAGCAGAATATTGAACATGTCGGGCATGTCGCCGTAGAAAGACATGCCGGCCTGAATAGCTGCCATATCCTTCATTCGTCGCATATATTCGGCCTGTGTTATCACTACCGGCGCGCCATTCTCGCCCATAGCCTGTGTCTGAACATAGAACTCTTTCTTCTCCATCTTTGGCAGCTGGCTCTCGAATACTCCTGTCAGCACTTCGCGACGCTCTTCGCTTAGAGTGCTTCCCTTGTGTTCCTCTTTTACGATGAGGTTTTCCACGGTGTCGCTGTCCACACGTGTGAAGCGTGTCTTCTCGAACTTTCGTTCAAGCAGGCTGATGAGCGCAATGTCAAGCTGTCCGTCCATCTGCAACACGTTGTAGCCCTTGTTCTTGGCGTTGTCAATGAAGCTGTACTCCTTCTCTTTGTCGTTCGAGTAGAGGTATATGACGTTGCCCTCCTTGTCGGTCTGCTCTGCGCTCACGAGGTTCTTGTACTCCTCGTATGTGTATTTGTTGCCGTCGGTGTCTTGCAACAGGGAGAACTTGCTTGCCTTGTCATAGAAGTCTTCCTCGGTAAGCATGCCGTAGTGAATGAAAATCTTGAGGTCGTTCCATTTCTCCTCGAACTCCTTGCGGTCGTTCTTGAAAATCTGCTGCAGGCGGTCTGATACCTTCTTTGATATGTATGTTGAGATTTTCTTTACGTTTGAGTCGCTTTGCAGGTAGGAACGTGAAACGTTCAGCGGAATGTCCGGAGAGTCTATCACGCCGTGCATCAATGTCAGGAAGTCGGGTACAATGCCCTCGACCTCGTCGGTAACGTATACCTGGTTGCAGAAGAGCAGGATTTTGTTCTTTTGCAGCTCAAGGTTGCTCTTTACCTTAGGGAAGTAGAGTATACCTGTAAGGTGGAATGGGAAATCGACGTTGAGGTGTATCCAGAACAGCGGCTCGTCGCTCATAGGGTAGAGCTTGCGGTAGAACTCCTTGTAGTCCTCGTCCTTCAGCTCGCTCGGCTTGCGTGTCCAGAGAGGGGTAGTGTCATTAATGATGATATCCTCGTCGGTCTCTACTTGCTTGCCATCTTTCCACTCCTTCTTTTTGCCGAATGCGATCTCAACGGGGAGGAAACGGCAGTACTTGTTGAGTATTCCGCTTATGCGGCTCTCTTCGAGGAACTCCTTGCTCTCTTCGTCGATATACATTATGATATCTGTGCCTCGTTCTGCCTTCTCAACCTCTTCGAGAGTGTATTCCGGGCTGCCGTCGCAACTCCATTTTACAGCCTGGGCTCCTTCATGGTACGATTTCGTCACAATCTCAACCTTGCTTGACACCATGAACGCTGAATAGAAGCCGAGGCCGAAATGGCCGATGATGTTGTTGGCGCTGTCCTTGTACTTCTCGAGGAAGTCGGTTGCTCCTGAAAGAGCAATCTGGTTAATATACTTCTCAATCTCTTCCGCTGTCAAGCCAATACCGTTGTCGCTCACAGTAATTGTCTCCTTGTCGAGAGTTACTTTTACCCTCGGTGTGCCTAATTCGCCTTTGAACTCGCCCTTCTCGTAGAGGGTCTTCAATTTCTGCGTTGCGTCAATAGCGTTAGAAACTATCTCACGGAGAAAAATCTCATGGTCGCTATACAAGAATTTTTTGATTACGGGGAAGATGTTCTCGGTCGTTACCCCAATGTTTCCTTTCTGCATATGATTGTAATTTTAGTATTGATTCTTATAAACATGCAGGGATGCTCCCTGCACCTTATATATAAACAAAAAAAATGCCAGTTGTTCACAACTGACATTTTGGCATACCTTTTGGGCTCTCAACAGAAAATCAGAATCATCATTTGTCCTGCAAGTATTCTAAGGAACATCGCAAGAGGGTATACTGTTGCATAACCGACTGCGGCGTCACCGCCCTTGCATTGCTGGTTGGCAAATGCCAGTGCGGGAGGGTTGGTGCATGAACCGGATATTACTCCTGCCAGAGTATTATATTTTATCTTAAGGATATAACGTCCGACGCAGCCGGCTATAAGTATCGGTATGACTGTTATTATCGCTCCGTAAAGAATCCACATATAGCCGCCTTTCTCCACAATGGTTTCAACAAAGTCGCTTCCGGCTCCAAGTCCCACGCATGCGAGGAACAGTGTTATTCCTATCTCTCTTATCATGAGGTTGGCGCTCGTCGTGGTATATGTGACAATGCCCATCTTAGGACCGAAATAGCTTACCAGAATGGCTACAATAAGCGGCCCGCCCGCAAGTCCGAGCTTGAGCGGGGTAGTCAGCAGCGTGCCGCTTAGCGGAATGCTGCCAAGAACGCATCCCAATGCTATGCCTATAAATATGGGTATTAGATTGGGGTGGTCAAGATATTTGCGTTCGTCGCCGAACATCTTCTTGATATCGTTAATGGCTGTTTCGTGTCCTACCACGGTTACGATATCTCCTACCTGCAAACGGAAGTTCGCTGTCGGAGCCAAATCGACGCCTGCACGGTGGACACGAGTAACGTTCACTCCGAATACTCTTCTTATGTTAAGCTTGCTCAGCTTTGTTCCGTTGAGCTTGTGGTTCGTGAATGTTATCTTGCGTGAGATGAGCTCCTCGTCAATCTTTATCCACTCCTGCTCTACGGGTTTGCCGATTAGGGATACCAGCTTGTCGTGGATGTCCTTGTTCGCTATTATAAGAACTCTGTCGCCAATGTTCAGCTTGCTTTGCGAATCGGCTATGTCGCAATGTCCTGTAGCCTTGTCGATTATGCGTGACACAATAAAGTTCAAGTTGCTTTGTTGGCGAATTTTCTCTAATGTCATGCCTGTGACATCCTTTTCTGAAACCTCGAGCGACAGGCGTTCAATGTTTACGTCATTGCTGTTAGCCTTGCTGAATTTTCTCTCCCCCTTGTAAAGGAATTTTATGGCAATCATTGATAGTATGCAACCGATGACGCCGAGCGGGTAGGCTACACTGTAGCCAAGCGCAATGTTAGTGCTCTCGTGCCCGTTCATGTCTTTGAACGCTGTTGCCGCTGCGCCCATTCCCGGGGTGTTGGTGACAGCTCCGGACATGATACCTGTAATTGTATCAACGTCCTCACCGGTTGTATATATGAGCAGTATAGCGACCAGAATGTCCAACAGTACGACTACGCATGTAACTGTATTCAACTTCAGCCCGCCGGCTTTGAAGCTTGAGAAGAAACCGGGACCAACCTGCAGGCCAATCGAATAGACGAACAATATAAGGCCGAACTCCTTCACGAAATGCAACAGCTCGCCGTCAAGAGTCATGCCGAAATGTGACAGCAGGATACCGATGAAAAGTACCCATGTGACGCCGAATGATATGCCGGCAATCTTTACCCTGCTCAGATAAACTCCTATTCCTACAGTTACGGCAAGTATAATCATTGAGTGAGCTACACCGCTCCCGAACAGTAGGTTCTTGAAAAACTCGATACAAAAATCCATAATTTTAACGTCGTTTCAAAAAAATGTCTGAATTTCTAAATGCAGCGCAAAATTACTGTTTATGATACAGGCTTTCGTTATAAGTATTATCTGTTGTTTCTATGAATGATATTGTTAAATTTAATAGAATTGTTTCTTTTTGTGGTTATAAAGACAAGGAGTGCGGCTTTTACGCTGCACTCCCTGATTTTATCTCTTGACTTCGAACTTCAGCTTGTTGTTATCGTTGTCGGCTTCTACCGTTATCGTGTCGCCGGGCTGCAGTGCATTGTCGAGCAACAGCTCCGAAATTTCATCCTCGACATAGTTCTGCAATGCACGTTTCAGCGGGCGGGCGCCGTACTGAATGTCATATCCTTTGTCGGCAAGGAAGAGCTTCGCCTCGTCAGTAAGCTCAATGCTGTAGCCAAGTCCGGTTACACGTTTCAGAATCTGTGCAAGTTCAAGGTCTACAATCTCTACAATAGCCTCTTTCCCAAGCTGGTCGAAATTGATTATCTCATCGACACGGTTAAGGAACTCAGGAGCGAAACGCTTGTTGAGAGCCTTCTGAATGACATCGCGTGAATACTTCTTGTCGCCGGCACGCTCGTCTTTGGCAAAGCCTATGCCTGCGCCGAAGTCCTTCAGCTCACGTGTGCCGACGTTTGATGTCATTATTATTACTGTGTTGCGGAAGTCTACGGTACGCCCGTAGCTGTCGGTAAGGCGTCCTTCGTCCATTACCTGCAACAGCAGGTTGAACACGTCGGTATGCGCTTTCTCAATCTCATCGAGCAATACAATGGAGTAGGGACGGCGGCGTACACGCTCGGTAAGCTGTCCGCCCTCTTCGTATCCTACATATCCCGGAGGAGCGCCAACGAGACGCGACACGGTGAACTTTTCCATATATTCGCTCATGTCGATGCGTATAAGGGCGTCGGCGCTGCCGAACATGAACTTCGCAAGCTCTTTGGCAAGCAGTGTCTTTCCAACGCCTGTAGGTCCGAGGAACATGAAAGTGCCAATGGGCTTGTTGGGGTTCTGAAGCCCTACACGGCTGCGTTGAATGGCTTTTGTGAGCTTCTCTATGGCACTGTCCTGTGCAATGACCTTGCCTGTAAGCTCTGCCTTCATTCCTTTGAGGCGTGTCCACTCGTCCTGTTGCATACGTTGTACGGGAACGCCTGAGATCATTGAGACAACACGGGCGACATCGTCGCTTCCTACTGTCTGACGGCTCTCAACGATGCTCTTCTCCCATTCGGCCTTCATCCTTTCAAGCTCTTTGCGTAGGTTCTTTTCTGTATCTCTGAACTTTGCGGCGCTTTCGAAGTCCTGGTTCTTTACCGCATCGTTCTTCGCTGCGTTGAGCTGGTCAATGAGCAGTTCCTGCTCTTCAATCTCTTTCGGGACATTTACATTGTTTATATGCGTGCGGGCTCCCACCTCGTCCATTGCGTCAATGGCCTTATCGGGGAAACAGCGGTCGGTGATATACCTGTCTGTCAAATTGACACACGCCCGGAGCGCATCGTCGGTATATGTGACATTGTGATGCTCTTCGTATCTCTCCTTTATGTTGTTGAGTATAGTGAGCGTCTCCTCGTTCGTCGTAGGCTCTACTATAACCTTCTGGAAACGTCTTTCAAGAGCGCCGTCTTTCTCTATTGTCTTGCGGTACTCGTCAATGGTCGTGGCTCCGATGCATTGTATCTCGCCTCGTGCCAGAGCCGGCTTAAGGATGTTCGCGGCATCCATGGAGCCGGGCGTTGAGCCTGCGCCGACTATAGTGTGTATCTCGTCAATGAAGAGAATTATGTTGGGATTGTTCTCAAGCTCTGTAATGATAGAGCGCAGCCTCTCCTCGAACTGTCCTCTATATTTTGTTCCTGCAACGACAGCCGTCATGTCAAGGGCTATGATACGCTTGTCGAGCAGCATGCGTGATGTCTTGCGTTTGACTACAAGCTGTGCAAGCCCCTCGACAATCGCCGACTTGCCTACACCGGGCTCGCCAATGAGTATAGGGTTGTTCTTCTTCCTGCGGCTCAGTATCTGCGAAATGCGTTCAATCTCTTTCTCGCGTCCTACGACAGGGTCCAGCTTGCCCTCTCTGGCAGCCTGTGTCATGTCTGTGCCGAAGTTGTCGAGTACGGGGGTGTCGTTGCCCGGCTTTGCCTGTTGGGTGCCGGCATACGGTTGTCTGCCGCTGTTGGCATGGCCGCTCGGAAGGCTCTCTTCGTCGTCTTCGTCGTTGTCGGTGTACCCAAAGCCGCCTATTGTCTTCTCGTTGTTGTCGGGCATCTTGTCCTTGAGAGCGTCGAACACCTGCGAATATGTCACGTTGTTCTCTTCGAGAATGTTGGCGGCAAGGTTGTTCTTCTCCTTCAGTATGCCTAAAAGAAGATGCTCCGTGTCGGCCACGTTCTTGAATGAACGTGCCTCGAGAGTGGTGAAACGCAATATCCTTGCAGTGCTCATGCTCATCTCTATCTCAGTGTCGTACGGCTGGTCGGCACCGGCCTTGTCGCCGCTGCGTCTTTCAAGAGTCTCTTTCATCTCATGTATGTTCACATTGAGCTTGTTGAGTATCTCCATGGCATAACCGTTGCCGTTCCTTATAATTCCTAATAGCAGATGTTCGGGCTGAATGCTTTTGCTTCTCAGGCGTGTAGCCTCCTCTTTGCTCAGCGAAAGTATCTCCGACATCTTTTGCGAAAATTCATTGCTCATAACTCTTCTCCTCTGTTTATTCCGTGAATATCCGTTCTTTTCTCGCTGCTTGCAACAGGGTTGCGTTAGCTTTCTGCGAAGATAGCTCTTAAAACAGTCTCACGAATAATATTTTTACATAAGAAATCTTGCAAAAAGCGTGCCAAACTATTAAAAAAATGTAATAAAGTGCATTTATCTGCCTCTTTCACGAACAAAAAGCTTAATAAAAGACTATTATGGAGTTTTTTACCATTAAATCGGAAATGTTCGGGCTGAAAAACTTTGCGCCTGAACTTTTTGCCCTAAAACTAAATAATGTGATGTGAATATCTGTTGGATTAACATTATTTTTGTATCTTTGCAAAACTTTTCAAAAATAAGTACTTTTTAAGCGGTTTTTGCGTTTGATATGACCGTTCATAAGTGTCCACTAAAAAATCGAAATAGTTCTTTGAAATGATTGATATTTAATTTGTTACGAAGTTTTTTGATGCGCAACGATTTGAAATTACTTTTGCGGTCATAATCAGACCGTTATGAATAAAGACAAATACGTT
>JAFTRV010000064.1 GCA_017462065.1 Bacteroidaceae bacterium | reverse complement strand
GTCTGCTACTACCTGGCAACTGGCGACCACTGGCAGTTAATAGCAGGAAATAGCACCCCACTGACAATTAATAGCCGCCACTAGCAGGTAGTCACCGTTAGTAGCGGCTAATTTATTGAATGTACTTTATCGGAGGCTTACATCATATTCTCGACAAGAAATGTATTCGTTATTCCATTGATATTGTGGGGCATGAAGATTATGCTCTCAAAACAGATAAGTTTCATTAAACTTCTCAAATGGTGTCTTTGTTTTGCGTTCTCGTTCGCATTGACGTTCGTCCCGTTCATCATTTCAGACCCGGCCATGTTCATACAATATAATCCGTTTATTATTCAAGGCGAGATGCTTATTCCGTTTGAACATATCTTGGTGTTTATTTTGGCCTCATTTATTTTACCGTTAATTCTAAAGGAAAAGACCGATTTAATATTCCTTACAATGATGCTGTTTTTTATAATTATATCATATCATGTGATTTACGCAGTATCAAATATTGGAAGGGAAGCATTCTTGTACTCAGGAGCCGACATCTCCTACTATATTTTCTGTTTCCCGTTTATACTTGAAATATTAACACGCAAAGAGTATGATAAATAACAAGACCATTACAGTTGTCCTGCCTGCATATAATGCCGAAAGTACCTTAGAAAAGACATACAAAGAGATTCCTTTCGACATAGTAGACCATGTAGTTATAGTTGATGACAAGAGCAATGACTCAACTGTAAAAATAGCACATGAGCTCGGAGTTGAACATATAATAATGCATGACAAGAATAAAGGATATGGCGGAAACCAGAAAAGTTGTTATAACAAAGCATTAGAATTAGGCTCCGATATTATTATAATGCTGCATCCGGACTATCAATATACCCCTAAACTGATACATTCAATGGCATACCTTATCGCAAACGACGTGTATCAAGTTGTATTTGGCTCACGCATTTTGGGCAAAGGAGCCCTCAAAGGCGGTATGCCGCTGTATAAATACATATCCAACAGATTTCTCACTTTCTTCCAAAACCTGCTTATGAACAATCATATTGCAGAATATCATACCGGATACAGGGCTTTCTCATCAAATGTCCTTAAAAGCGTAAATTACGACAAATGCTCTGATAATTTCGTATTTGACAATCAGATTATTGCACAGATATGCGACAAAGGATACGAAATTGCCGAGATTACATGTCCAACTAAATATTTTCCTGAAGCATCGTCGATAAATATCAGGAACAGCATTGCGTATGGTTTCGGCGTACTGGGAGTCTCTTTGAACTACTTCCTTCATAAAACAGGATTGAAAAAATACAAAATACTTATTGACTGAGTCATATATACAAGACCTTAGTTTGTATAAGAAAGCACTAGGCTAAAGAATGCATAACGACTTCGAATAGCTTGCTGTTTTAGGATAAATTCCACTGTTTTAGCCGAGTCGCATGGCCTGCAAAGTATAAAAATGCATAAAAAAGGGTGTCGCCAAGCAAAAATTATTACAAAGCTTTCACTTTTCATAAAAAATCGCCTATATTTGTAAATAAGATTTACGAAAATAGGCGATAATCGTTAGGAAACATCAAATTGTATTTGCGTTTCGCCAGTTTACGCTGTTTACGTAAAATTGATTGCTGTATTATGACCGAGGATGACAAAACCGTAATTGCAAGCTTTGAGGAGAAGCTCCACCGCCTTGTTTTTGAGTACAGGCAGGCAGCAGAGCGTAACAAAGAGCTTACAAAGGCAATTCAGGAAAAGGAGAACGCCTTGAACGAACTGCAAATGCAATGCGCCGCCCTTGAGAGCAGCTACAGCAACCTTAAGCAAGCTAAGGTATTGAGCCTCAACGACACCGCTGTCAGCGAGACGAAAGAGAAAATATCGAGGCTGGTGCGTGAAATCGACCGTTGCATCGAATCATTAAAGAAGTAGGAGACTATGCATATGGAAGATAGAGAATTGGGAATAAACCTTATTATTGACGGCATATCGTACCCGCTTACCATAAATGCAAGCGAAGAGCCCTATTACAGACAGGCTGCACGAATGGTAAACAACACGCTGTCACTATATAAAGACCTTTTTACCGGAGAGGACGGAGTCAGAATAATGACTATGGCCGCTCTTGACATTGCGTTCAACGCCGTAAAGAACGGCGGCAACGGCGACAACGCCGAGGTCATGCGCAAGTTCAACGAGCTGTCGCGTCTCATAGACAACACGCTGAAGGGATAAGAGCAGTTCCCCGGTTCCGACAATTTCACGCATTGCAATTTCATGTACGCCCGGCAGACACCGGCGGCATGAGTGGCAGTGCGTTTTATTATATATAAATTTTAAGACATTATGGATGTTACACTATTAATCATTGGATTGGCCGCAGGACTTTTAGCCGGTTTCATCGGTCAATATTTAATAAACAAGTTCGCCCTTAAGGCAAGACGCAAGCGTATCATTGACGATGCCCACAAAGAGGCCGAGGTTATTAAGAAAAACAAGCTGCTCGAGGTTAAGGAGAAGTTCCTCAACAAAAAGGCAGAGCTTGAGAAAGAGATTTCACAGAGAAACAACAAGATTCAGCAGGCCGAGCACAGCCTCAAGCAGCGCGAGGTGCAGTTCAACCAGCGTAACGAGGACCTTCAGCGCCGCAAGAACGAGCTTGAGGCATTGAAAGACAACCTTGACGCTCAGAAGGGCGTTCTTGAACGCAAGCAGGAGGAGCTTGACAAGTTGCATGCTCAGGAGCGCGAGAAGCTTGAGACCATCAGCGGCCTTTCGGCCGAAGAGGCTAAGGAACGCCTTGTGGAGTCCTTGAAAGAGGAGGCGAAGTCACAGGCTGCGTCATACATCAACGACATTATCGACGACGCCAAGATGACAGCCGGAAAAGAGGCGAAGAAGATTGTCATTCAGACCATACAGCGTGTCGCTACCGAGACAGCTATCGAGAACTCCGTTACTGTGTTCCACATTGACAACGACGAGATGAAGGGACGTATCATCGGACGCGAGGGACGAAACATCAGAGCCCTCGAGGCCGCTACGGGCGTCGAGATTGTTGTCGATGACACGCCCGAGGCTATCGTGCTTAGCGCATTCGACCCTGTACGCCGCGAGATTGCCCGCCTCGCTCTGCACCAGCTGGTAGCTGACGGACGCATTCACCCCGCACGCATCGAGGAGGTTGTTGCCAAAGTCAAGAAACAGATTGAAGAGGAGATTATCGAGACCGGAAAACGCACCACCATCGACTTGGGCATCCACGGCATGCACCCCGAGCTTATACGCATCATAGGAAAGATGAAATACCGCTCTTCTTACGGACAGAACCTGTTGCAGCATGCGCGCGAGACAGCCAACCTTTGCGCTGTCATGGCTGCGGAGCTCGGGCTCAACCCAAAGAAGGCAAAACGTGCAGGCTTGCTGCATGACATAGGCAAAGTGCCCGATGAAGAGACCGAATTGCCGCACGCAGAGTACGGTATGAAAATCGCCGAGAAATACAAGGAGAAGCCCGATATATGCAATGCCATTGGCGCTCACCACGACGAGGTAGAGATGACAAGCCTCATAGCTCCTATCGTTCAGGTATGCGACGCCATTTCGGGCGCACGCCCCGGCGCACGCCGTGAGATTGTTGAGGCATACATCAAGCGCTTGCACGACCTTGAGCAGCTGGCGATGTCTTACCCCGGCGTGACAAAGACATACGCTATCCAGGCCGGACGCGAGTTGCGTGTTATTGTAGGCGCTGACAAGATTGACGACAAGCAGACAGAACTGCTGTCGGGCGAGATTGCCAAGAAGATACAGGACGAGATGACTTACCCGGGACAGGTAAAGATTACCGTTATACGCGAGACACGCGCAGTAAACTACGCAAGATAAGCGACAGCGATACAATTAACAAATCGGGGGAGGCGTCACAATGACGCCTCCCCCGATTTGTTAATAATGCGTCACACATAACTATGGAAACCGCCGAGCATGTAATTCACGCCGAAATAGGTAAACAGCATCGCAAGGAATACCACGATGCAGAAAAGGTGAAAGAAGAGCGGTTTTGCCATTAACGACAACGAACGTGAATGCAAGGTGAACGAGCATACAATCAACGTTATCAGAGCCCACACCTCTTTCGGGTCCCACCCCCAATAACGTCCCCACGAGATATTGGCCCAGACAGAGCCTATTATAATGCCTATGACCAGCAGCATTGTAGCCGGGTACATGATTATGCGGCTCACATCGGCGCCTGTGACAAAACGCTTCTCGTTCTTCAGCGCATACCTGTACCATAGCGAAACGGCGGCATTGACAGCCGTGCATCCAAGCAATGAGTAGGCAAGTATCATAGCCGTCACGTGCAGGCCGAGCAACGGGGTACGCAGTATGGGCGGAATGACAGCAGCAGAGCCGCCAAAAGAGAAGAGAGCGACGGCAATAGCAAGAAGGGCCATGAGCGACATCGCCTTGAAGAGGGAGCGTGAACGGCGAAAAGCGACAATGCCGAAGAGCGACGACGACCATGCAAGCAGGAACATCGTTTCGTGACCGTTGGTAGCCGGGAAAAGCCCTGTATCGTACCAACGCAACGCTCCGGCAATGGTCAAGGCGATAAAAGCCGGAACAGCTGACCATAGAAGCATATTATCTGCCACGCCTTGCTTTTTGCACCTTTCAATGCCGCTGTCGTTATTCTCTCCCCGGTACCGCACTCTCGCAAGCAACCGTCTGAAGCCGCTCTCCTTGCTTACAAGCACAACTACGAAGGTTGCTATTATCATTAAATAGCCCGAATAGGTCACAGGCGCTCCGACAGGGTCGTACGAGACATACAGCTGCACCGAGGAGGGAGATATGCTCTTTATGCAGAACGAATGACGCTTGAAGAGCATCGGGTTGTTCATCGACAGCGACAGCGTGTCCGTTGCGGCATTGCCGGCAGAGACCTCGATAGCGGCATTATAGTCCATAGGCGACAGGAGGTCTTTCTCATAGTATGTTTTCAGTTCCAGAAGCGACATTCTGAAGGGCATTCTCTCGAGATTGCCCTTGTGGTTAATGAACATTGAGGACGGAGCTGCGTTCAAAGAGAGCTCCACCTCGCCACGCTTAGACGTGAAGAACGTTATCAATGCGCCGGCGAGAACAAGCACGAACGCAGAATGAAGCACAACCACGGCAGGACGCTTAGTCGCAGCCACCACATATATCATTGCCACCACAGCTATCGCCACCCATAAAAAGATGAAAAGAGGAGAGTGATATATATACTCCTGCACGACATACGAGCCGTACATCTTTTCGAAAAGCGTTGCTATCACAAGCAGGAAAAGCATCAGCGACAACGCTCCGAACGCCGTGTACTTAAGCCCTTTCATCAACTAAGAAACAGATGCTCGACAAGCACCTTTACACCAATGAATATTAGAATGATACCGCCCCAAAGTTCTGCACGCAGCCTCTTTGCGATGCCTTTGCCGCAGTATATGCCTATAAAAAGCCCTGCGAGAGAAAGAACAGACGATACAATGCCTATCGCCGTCAATGGATAGGCAAGCGAACTTAACGACGAGTATCCCATGCACGAGAAAGAGATTCCCACAGCCAGAGCGTCGATGCTTGTCGCTATCGCCAAAGTGAATATCACCTTGTAACGGCGCGGGTTGAAACGTTTTTCCTCTTCCTTGCCGCACGACTCTATTATCATACGCACTCCAAGAAAGGATAGAATGGCAAAGGCTATCCAATGGTCCACGCTCTCTATAAGGCTATAGAACATATCTGCGCCCCACCACCCCAACAGAGGGTTGAGAGCCTGAAAAAAGCCGAACAGGAAAGCCATTGCGAGCATTGGACGCCACACAATCCTTTTGAATGCGATACCCGATGCGACGGATACCGCAAAACAGTCCATAGCGAGCGCAACCGCCATAAGCCATACTTCAATATGAGTCATACGATAAGTAATTTAGAAACTATTTATATTTACTTTGCGAAGATACACTATTTTTCACATTCAAAGAAACGCCGGCCGCATAAATCATAAAAAGAGCTAAAGCTGTTGCAAAAAAGGAAAAACAGGTATAACTTTGCAGAGTTTTACGGCGGAGAGCCGCATAGACACTACAGCCGGGGCTATCTGGATTTGACAGCGGGTAGAAAAGGTATGTAAGCACGCAGTGCCTTGTCGGTTAGCACTATAATCTGAGCTGACAAAAATTTATCTGGCAACAACAATTACGCTCTTGCTGCTTAATCGAAGTATAGTAGATTAGCTTTATCCGGGCACCAGGTGCCCGGACGAGACATCACCCGGACGCTGTTGTTCCGAAGCAATCCGACATGGTGGTGCAGGCAAATCGGGACTAACCGTTGCAGGCCTCGATGCAACGGCGACACTTTAGAGGATAAGGCGCAGGTTGGCGGTCGCAGTCTTGCCTACGCTCGAAAACCTTACTGATGACTAAGCGTGTAGAAAGCATATTGTTTCCCTGTTTGGACGAGGGTTCGACTCCCTCTAGCTCCACAAAGCGGAATTCGCATCAAAAGCGGATTCCGCTTTTATTTTTATAAAGTCAGCTATAACAAAATCCTAATTGGACTTTTTTTGTTTGTTTTTATGTTTATTTTGACTAATTTTGTAACAAAATTACACAGCACAACGACAAAACAGACCAAAATGAACAATATTTACTTGAAAAAATTGCCGCAGTACGGCTTCGCTACCATACAGTCATCATTGCAGCAGTTCGTGCAACGCACATACCAGATGCAGCACTCTTCAATATTCTATTGCCTTAGCGGAGAGGCGCTCTTTACCATTGACGGGCATAAATACCGCTTCACTCCCGGGCAGATAATCATCTGCCCTATGGGCTCGAACATTCTGCTGCTTGACATAACAAGCGATTTCCAGGCGAGGCTGCTCGGCCTGTCAAAGCATATATGGCTTGCCGCACGCAGCACGATATCCCCCGAAGTGATGCAGACAATAGAGAGACGCACGCACCAGGGCGGCAACAGCGAGCTTGAAAAGGAGTTCGTGAGCAACATATTCAGACAGATTGACATCATAGACTCCGAGGTGGATTTCAACGTGAAGAACACCGACTACTGCCGCAAATGCATCACCATGTCGGTAACATCGCTGCTCCTTTATATACAGCACATCAGCGAGAACAATTCGGCAGAGCCGAAAGAGTCGCTGCCCGAGAGCAAGGACAAGCTGTTCTTCGAGTTCCGTACCTTGCTCGGCAACAACTTCAGAGAGGAGCGTTCGGTGCAGTTTTATGCCGACAGGCTGAAGATTTCGACAAGGCATCTCAATTCGGTGTGCCAGCGGGCGAGCGGGCAGAACGCAAAGGAGATTATAGACCACTACACAATAATCGAGCTTCAGGTGGCATTGATGTATAGCCACAAGAGCTTTCAGGAGCTTGTCAATGAGTTCAAGTTCCCCGACCAGAGCTACCTCAACCGCTACTTCAAGCGGCACACAGGCTATTCGCTGTCGGAGTTCCGCACGCACGGCGTAATGGTGGACTGATATAAACAAATCAAGGACGCAACACCTATTAGATGCTGCGTCCTTGATTTGTTTGCGGCAAATTACGCCTCTCCCTTATACATATTCCCCGGCATGTAGCCCTGACGCTCCGGCAGGCGTATCTCGCCGTTCTGCGACTCGTAGCGACGCAGGTTGTCCTGCAATGCGATGGCAAGACGCTTGGCATGTTCGGGAGTCATTATTATGCGTGACTTCACCTGGGCCTTTGAGATGCCCGGCATCATTCTTACGAAGTCAAAGACGAACTCAGACGTTGAATGCGCTATAATGGCAAGGTTCGAATATATTCCGCCCGCTACATCCTCTTTAAGTTCTATCTGGAATTGATTATTCTCGTTTGGCATATCCGTTATTCTTTAAAGCCCACAGGGCGGAACGACACAAGATTTATATCAAATATAAGCGTTGAATAGGCAGGAATCCCGCTCTTCACTTCGGCCCCGTAGCCTAAGTTGGCAGGAATATACACACGCCACGTATCACCTTCCACCATATGCTGGACAGCCGTGCTGAAACCCGCAACGGTAGATTCCAGAGCGAACGTAAAAGGCACATCGAAGTCGGGCTCGAGCTCGCCTGTATAACTGCCGTCGAACGACACTCCCGTGACAAGGCTTCCGCTGTAGTTCACGGTTACCGAGTCGGTATAGGCAGGGTGCTGCGTACCGCCCCCCGCTGCAATCACATTGCAGAAGACGCAATGCTCATTGCCCCATTGCGCATTCTCGTCGAGGCCTGTGGCAGGAAACACTTTCCATGCACCGTCACTGTTCGCACGTGCCACACCGGCAATAGAGTCGATGTAGGCGGCATTGCTTTTCTGCCAGTTGAGAGCCTCGCTGTTGTCATCGTCCTCGGAACATGAGGGCAGAAGAACAGCCGCTCCCAAAAGCAACAGAAACAGATATTTGATTTTCTTCATCATTAACACAATTTCTTCAAGAGAGATGTTATGCTTACGCTGTCCTGAATAATGTTACGCAGGTCGCTTATCGCAACACGACGCTGTTCCATAGTGTCACGCTCACGCAATGTCACCATGCCGTCCTCCAGAGTCTGGTGGTCGATTGTAACACAGTAAGGAGTACCGATAGCGTCCATGCGGCGGTAACGCTTGCCGATAGAGTCCTTCTCCTCGTAGTAACAATTGAAGTTGAACTTAAGTTCGTTCATTATCTCACGGGCCTTTTCGGGCAGGCCGTCCTTCTTCACGAGCGGAAGAACCGCGAGCTTTACAGGAGCGAGCGCCGCAGGCAGGCGAAGCACAACACGTGTCTCGCCGTTCTCGAGCTTCTCTTCGCAATATGACGCGCACATGATGCTGAGGAACATACGGTCTACGCCGATAGATGTCTCGATAACGTACGGAGTGTAGCTCTCGTTTGTCTCAGGGTCGAAATACTTGATATTCTTGCCCGAGAACTTCTCGTGCTGGCTGAGGTCGAAGTTGGTACGTGAGTGGATGCCCTCTACCTCCTTGAAGCCGAACGGCATGCGGAACTCGATGTCGGTAGCGGCGTTAGCGTAGTGAGCGAGCTTGTCGTGGTCGTGGAAGCGGTAAGCCTCGTCGCCGAAGCCGAGAGCCTTATGCCATGCGAGACGTGTCTCCTTCCACTTGTTGAACCATTCGAGCTCGCTGCCCGGGCGTACGAAGAACTGCATCTCCATCTGCTCGAACTCACGCATGCGGAAGATGAACTGACGCGCCACGATTTCGTTACGGAAAGCCTTGCCTATCTGAGCTATACCGAAAGGAACACGCATGCGGCCTGTCTTCTGCACGTTGAGGTAGTTCACGAAGATGCCCTGAGCCGTTTCTGGGCGGAGATATATCTTCATAGCTCCGTCGGCCGTAGAGCCCATATCCGTAGAGAACATAAGGTTGAACTGACGCACCTCGGTCCAGTTGCGGGTACCTGAGATAGGACAAGCTATCTCCTCGTCGATGATTATCTGACGCAGCTCGTCAAGGTCCATAGCGTTAAGTGCCTTTGCGAAACGCTCCTGGAGAGTGTCACGCTTTGCTTTTTCTGCAAGCACCTTAGGGTTAGTCTCCATGAAGAGCTCACGGTTGAAAGAGTCGCCGAAACGCTTCGCAGCCTTCGCAGCCTCTTTCTCCATCTTATCCTCGTACTTGGCTATCTGCTCCTCTATAAGCACGTCGGCACGATAGCGTTTCTTTGAGTCACGGTTGTCGATGAGAGGGTCGTTGAAAGCATCGACGTGGCCCGAAGCCTTCCATATTGTGGGGTGCATGAAAATCGCAGAGTCGATACCTACGATATTGTCGTTAAGCAGCACCATGCTCTGCCACCAATACGTTTTGATATTATTCTTGAGCTCCACACCCATTTGACCATAATCATATACAGCGCCCAGGCCGTCATAAATATCGCTTGAGGGGAACACGAAACCATACTCCTTGCAATGCGCGACTACTTTCTTGAAAACATCTTCTTGTGCCATAATATCTATAAAAATTTAAATTTCCGAAACTTCAGGGACGCAACCAGCGCTTGCGTCCCTAATAAATTGCAAAGTAAAGCATTTTTTGCTAAAAAACCTTACTCCGGAGCATGAAATATAGTTAATGCAGCGCGAAAGGAGTGAGGTGAGGGGTGAGTGGGTAACGATTAACGATTAACGAGGAACGATTAAAGCCGTAGGCTTCGACGGCATAAGCAGCAATTGGTCAAGCGTAGCATCGCTGAAAGTGATGCCGCTTGGGTTGCG
>JAFTRV010000063.1 GCA_017462065.1 Bacteroidaceae bacterium | reverse complement strand
CCTGTGCCGGGCTTTTTGGTACTTTTGTGCGACAAAAGTACATGATAGAACGACTACAAAAAGAATAAACGACAACTGGTTAAGGGTAAGTTGCAATAAGAATGAAACATTCTATTCCCCCCAGACTTTGCTGGTGAGCCACCTCTTCACAATTATGCGTTTCCGCTTACAAATTCCGAGCATTACAAATTCCGAGAAAAAGATTAAAATATTTTAAAACATCTTGTTAGTAATGCGGAAATTTTTCTTTAAATTTGTGACGGATAATGTACTAACGTAACCCAAACTATATGCACAGAGTTGTAAAAATTTCTAAGGGGTTGAAAATCAATTTGAAAGGTGCTCCTGTTCCGGAAATGACATCGGTAGATGCAGCGAAGCTTTACGCTTTGATGCCGTCCGATTTTACACGCATTACTCCTAAGGTTGTAGTTAAGCCCGAGGATGCGGTAAAAGCCGGTGACCCTTTGTTCGTTGATAAGACTATCCCCGAATTGCAATTTGTTTCGCCTGTGAGCGGAAAGGTTGTAGCGGTTAACCGCGGTGAGAGAAGACGCGTTCTTAGCGTAGTAGTAGAATCGGACGGCAAGTTCGAGTCAGTAGAGTACAAGGCAAAAGATGTCCTTTCCTTGTCGGCCAATGAGGTCAAGGCCGACCTGATGAAGGCGGGTTTGTTCGCATTCATGCGTCAGAGACCGTACGATGTCATTGCGACTCCCTCTGACACTCCTCGTGCCATCTATGTATCGGCTTTCGACTCTAAGCCGCTTGCGGTAGATTTCGAGGTCGCTCTCAAGGGCAATGAGGATGATTTCCAGACTGGTCTTGATGCGCTTTCACGCATCGCTCCCGTTCATTTGGGTATCTGCGCTTGCCAGAAGTCTACAGCGTTGCTCGTGGCAAAGAACGTTACTACGACAATTTTCAAGGGTCCTCACCCTGCAGGCAACGTAGGCGTTCAGATAAACAAGACTGCCCCTGTGAACAAGGGCGAAATTGTTTGGACAATAGGTGCCGAAGAGGTAATCTTCATTGGCCGTCTGTTCAACAAGGGCGTTGTTGATTTCACACGTACAGTGGCTCTTGCCGGCAGCGAGGTGAAGAATCCTTCATACAGCAAGGTTGTTCTTGGCGCTCAGCTATCTTCGCTCGTTAAGGGCCGTCTCGAGGAGAAGCACGAACTGCGTATTATCGACGGCAATGTCCTTACCGGCAAGAAAACGGCAGCTGACGGCTTCCTCGGCGCATTCTCTACAGAGGTGACTGTCATTCCCGAAATCATGGGCGGTGACGAGCTTATCGGTTGGGCTGCTCCACGTTTCTCTATGTACAGCACAAGCCGCAGCTACTTCAGCTGGCTCTTCCTCAAGCGTCAGTATGCTATTGACGCGCGTATCAAGGGCGGTGAGCGTCACATGATCATGTCAAACGAGTACGACAAGGTGTTCCCGATGGATATCTATCCCGAATATCTTATCAAGGCAATAATAACAGGCAATATCGACAAGATGGAGCAACTCGGTATCTACGAGGTTGCGCCCGAGGACTTTGCGCTTTGCGAGTTCGTTGACTCTTCAAAATTGGAGCTGCAGCGTATCGTGCGTGAGGGCTTGGACAAGCTCCGTGCCGAGATGTGCTGATAATACGAGGCCGCAAGGCCGAATTTTAATGCAAAATAAAATCAAATCGTATGAAATTTTTGAGAAACTATCTTAATAAAATTAAGCCCAACTTCGAAGAGGGCGGCAAGCTCCATGCTTTCCGTTCATTGTTCGATGGCTTCGAGACATTCCTGTTCGTTCCTAACGACACCTCGAAGAGCGGCGTGAACATACATGACGCTATCGACAGCAAGCGCATCATGTCGCTTGTCGTTATCTCTCTCTTGCCTGCAATGTTGCTCGGTATGTATAACATCGGTCTTCAGAACGCTCTTGCAGCAGGCACGGCCGAGACTACAAGCTGGTTCAGCATGTTCCTTTACGGTCTGCTCGTTATGCTTCCCAAGATTGCGGTATCATACATCGTCGGTCTTGGGATAGAGTTTACAGTAGCGCAGTGGAAGAACGAAGAGATTCATGAGGGCTTCCTCGTGTCAGGTATTTTGATTCCGATGATTGTGCCGGTAGGCTGTCCGTTGTGGATTCTTGCCCTTGCGACAGCGTTCGCCGTAATCTTCGCTAAAGAGGTCTTCGGCGGCACGGGCATGAACATCGTGAACGTAGCGCTCATAGCGCGTGCATTCATCTTCTTCGCTTATCCTTCAGTTATCTCTGGCGACACGGTTTGGGTGGCTACCGAGTCTATTTGCGGTTTCGGCGCGACAGTAGACGGCTACACATGCGCTACAGCTCTTCAGTATGTTGCCAACGGCCAGGAGATTATGGGCGCTGCCGGTACGGCTCTCTCTACGACTGACATGCTCTTCGGCTTCATGCCGGGCTCAATCGGCGAGACAAGCGTCATTGCAATCGCAATCGGCGCCGCTATACTTCTTTATACCGGCGTCGCGAGCTGGAAGACAATGCTCAGCGTCTTTGTCGGCGGTATCGTTATGCTCTTTGTCTTTGCTGACAAGCTGCCTGCCGGCATGCCGATATGGGAGCATCTTCTTCTCGGAGGCTTCTGCTTCGGTGCCGTATTCATGGCTACAGACCCTGTAACATCGGCTCGTACCGAAACCGGCAAATACATCTATGGCTTCGGAATCGGCGCCATGACAATAATCATCCGTGTACTCAACCCCGGTTATCCCGAGGGTATGATGCTTGCGATATTGCTCATGAACGTAGTGGCTCCGTTTATCGATTATTGCGTAGTGCAGTCAAATGTGAACGCACGTGCAAAACGTCTAACAAAAAAGAACTAACACGATATGGCAGCAAAGAAATATGTTTGTAAAGTGTGCGGATATGTGCACGAAGGCAGCGAGGCTCCTTCTGTTTGTCCGCTGTGTAAGGCCGGAGCCTCGGAGTTCGAGGCTGTTAAGGAGCCTAAGAAAAAGGGACTTGACACCAACAGCGATATCTATGCAGTCATCTATTCTGCTGTAGTGGTAGTTATCGTGGCATTCCTCTTGGCCGGTGTCTCATCACTCCTCAAGCCACGTCAGGATGCAAATGTCGAGCTTGACAAGAAAAAGCAGATTCTTGCTTCGCTCAACATCAAGAACTCTGCCAATGCGGCTGCGGAGTATGACAATGTCATCAAGAGCGATCCCGTTATCAACGCCAATGGCGATGTAGTAAAGGAGAACGGCGGCTTTGGGGTTGCCAACGACGCTGTAGAGGACTCAAACCTTCCTTTGTATATCGCAGAGGTAAATGGCGAGAAGAAATATATCATCCCGATGACAGGCAATGGCCTTTGGGGCGGCATATGGGGATATCTGGCCTTGAATGACGATTGCAACACAATCTATGGCGTTTACTTCTCTCATGCGAGCGAGACGCCGGGTCTTGGCGCTGAAATCGCAGGCGACAAGTTCCAGTCACGTTTCCCTGGCAAGCAGGTCGCTAAGAACGGCGAGGTAGCGCTCTCTATCGTAAAGAAGGTGCAGGACGAAGCGGTCGAGGTCAATGCCATTTCAGGAGCTACTATTACCTGTAATGGTGTAAACGATATGCTCAAGAACAAGATTGCCCCCTACATGGCGTATCTTTCAGCGAATGCCTCAGGCGCTAATGTTGAACCCGCTGCTGCAGATGCAGAAGCACAAAATGAGGAGAAATAATTATGGGACTTTTTTCAAAGAAAAATAAAGAGGCTTTCAACACGCCTCTCTTCAAGGAAAATCCTGTAACAGTTCAGGTGCTCGGTATCTGTTCGGCTTTGGCTGTTACAAGTAAATTGGAGCCGGCTATCGTAATGGGCCTTTCAGTGACCATTATCGTGGCTATGGCTAACGTAATCATTTCGCTTATCCGCAATACCATTCCGATGCGCATCCGTATCATCATCCAGCTTGTTGTCGTTGCCGCTTTGGTGACATTGGTAAGTGAGGTGCTTAAGGCGTTCGCATACGATGTCAGCGTGCAGCTGTCAGTGTACATCGGTCTTATCATTACCAACTGTATCCTTATGGGACGTCTTGAGGCGTTCGCTATGGCTAACAAGCCCTGGCCGTCGTTCCTCGACGGTGTCGGAAACGGTCTGGGCTATGCGATGATACTTGTCATAGTCGCTGTTTTCCGCGAGTTCTTCGGTACAGGAGCTTTATTGAATATTCAGATAATTCCGCAGAGTTTCTACGATGCAGGTTATCTCAATAACGGTCTTATGCTCATGACTCCTGCTGCGTTCATACTTATTGCGTGCATAGTATGGTATCAGAGAGCTAAGGACAAAAGTTTACAGGAATAATAATTAGATACGGTAAAGAATAATAATTATGGAACATTTCATTAGTTTGCTTGTCCGTTCGGTTTTCGTGGACAATATGGTATTCGCCTTCTTCTTGGGTATGTGTTCATACCTGGCTGTATCTAAGAGCGTAAAGACCGCTATAGGTCTCGGTATCGCTGTCGTTTTCGTGCAGGTTATCACACTCCCTGTGAACTACCTTCTTCAGACAGCTGTTCTTGCTAACGGCGCTATTGTAGAAGGCGTTGATTTGACATTCCTCGCGTTTATCCTTTTCATTGCGGTTATTGCGGGTATAGTTCAGCTTGTCGAGATGGTTGTCGAGCGTTTCGCTCCGGCACTTTACAATCAGCTGGGTATTTTCCTTCCGCTCATTGCCGTGAACTGCGCTATCATGGGCGGCTCGCTCTTCATGCAGCAGCGCATAGGCCTTCCCGCCGACAATTCACAGGCTATTACCTGTTTTGCCGACTCTGTAGCTTTCGCTATCGGCTCCGGCTTCGGTTGGATGGTGGCTATAGTTCTGTTTGCCGCTATACGTGAGAAAATGGAGTACTGCAACGTTCCTAAGCCTCTCCGTGGTCTTGGCATCGCCTTCATCACTGTAGGTCTTATGGCTATGGCGTTTATGTGCTTCTCTGGTATTAAAATGTAATAAAGTAAGGATATGAATACAAATACAAATTTGATATTAGCAAGTATAGCTGTCTTCCTTGTAATAATCCTTGTATTGGTTGTTATACTGCTTGTGGCAAAGCGTTTCCTGTTGCCGGGCGGAAAAATCAAGGTTAAGATAAACGGAGAGAACGAAGTTGAGGTCGCTGCCGGCGGCGCATTGCTCGGCACGCTTGCCGAGAACGGCATATTCCTTCCTTCTGCTTGTGGCGGTAAGGGCTCTTGCGGCCAGTGCAAGCTTCAGGTAGTTGAGGGCGGCGGCGAGATTCTTCCTTCCGAGACCAGCCACTTCACACGCAAGGAGCAGCAGGCTCACTGGCGTCTCGGTTGTCAGGTAAAGTGCAAGAACGACATGGAAATAAAGGTGCCCGAATCGGTTATGGGCGTCAAGGAGTGGGAGTGCGAGGTTATCTCGAACAAGAACGTCGCTACCTTCATCAAGGAGTTTATCGTTGCGTTGCCTCCGGGCGAACACATGGACTTCGTGCCTGGTTCTTATGCGCAGATCAAGATTCCTGCATACGACATGACATACGATAAGGATATCGACAAGTCGCTTATAGGCGACGAGTACCTGCCCGCATGGGAGAAGTTCGGTCTGCTTGGTCTCAAGTGCAAGAACACCGAAGAGACAATCCGTGCGTATTCAATGGCCAACTATCCAGCCGAGGGTGACCGCATCATGCTTACAGTGCGTATTGCGACACCTCCTTTCAAGGCCGATCGTTCAGGCTTTATGGATGTGCCTTGCGGCATCGCATCGTCATACATCTTCACTCTTAAGCCGGGTGACAAGGTTATCATGAGCGGTCCTTACGGTGACTTCCATCCTATCTTCGACTCTAAGAAGGAGATGATGTGGGTAGGCGGTGGCGCCGGTATGGCTCCTTTGCGCGCGCAAATCATGCACATGACAAAGACATTGAAGACGACCGACCGTACAATGACCTATTTCTACGGTGCACGTGCGTTGAACGAGGTATTCTATCTCGAGGACTTCCTGCAGCTTGAAAAGAAGTTCCCCAACTTCTCGTTCCACCTTGCGCTTGACCGTCCCGACCCTGCAGCCGATGCGGCTGGCGTCAAGTATACAGCAGGCTTCGTTCATCAGGTGATTTATGAGACATACCTCAAAGACCATGAGGCGCCTGAGGATATCGAATACTACATGTGCGGTCCCGGCCCGATGTCAAAGGCTGTAGTAAACATGCTTACAGACCTCGGCGTAGAGGAAAAATCTATCATGTACGACAACTTTGGAGGTTAATGATACAATTTATCAGAAAGCCGAAGCATGGCATTCGCCATGCTTCGGTTTTTTTTTATTGGTGTCCGATAAAAACCGTTAAACCTAACAATAATGTGCTCGGCTGCTGTTATAACAACGGTCGAGTACTTTTTTTCCAATCCAAGCCCCCTCTAATCAAATAGCGTGGGTTCCGGAGGCGGATTTTTAGCCTGAT
>JAFTRV010000062.1 GCA_017462065.1 Bacteroidaceae bacterium | reverse complement strand
CGGCTTATGTCAAGGTCGTCGCACAGCTCGTCGAGAGATGAATAACGGTCACGAAGATACATGTTCACCGTGCTGAGCAACATCATAGGGTCGTTAGGCAATTCCATAGTACAGCTTTTTATTGGTTAGACGTCGTAAATATATTCATTTCTTCATTGTATATCGGGCTGCTTATGCCTAAAAAGTTCATCACGCTGTGGAATACATGGTATTGCCCCACTTCGTCAAGCTCTTTCGTGGCTGTATCCTTGCCCGACAGCCATACAATGAAAGGTATCTCGTACTGCTCCTTAGGCGCCACGTTCATGGGCATGCCGTGCATGAACAGGTTGCCCTCGCCGAGCGACTCGCCGTGGTCCGAAACGAAAAGCATGCAACAGCGTCTGTCGGGGAATTTTCTCAGTATATCAATTATTGAGTGCAATAAGTAGTCGGTGTATAAGATTGTGTTGTCGTATGCATTGACAAGCTCGTCGTGGTCGGCTTTGGCAATCTCTACCGTCTCGCATACAGGGGCGAACTTCTCAAACTCGGAAGGGTACTTTTGGTTGTACGTGGGACCGTGGCTCGTACTGGTGTGCAGCACAATCAGCTGCTTCTCCTTTTCGCACTCCTTGATTTCTGTTTCAAGCCCTTCGAGCAGAATGCCGTCATGCCTTGCGTCGGCATCGGGGTATCTCTGCATCAGGCTCTTCTTGTTGTAAATCTTCTCGATATGCAGAGGAGGCTCTCCCCAATTGCTTGTACGCCACACGACATCCACACCTGAACGGTAGAGGTAGTTCGGCAGAATTTCGTACAGCCTGCCTGTCTCTTTGTGGTCTATTATAGCCTTCACGGCAGCGGTGGTGTAGGTGGCCGCAGAGTTAGCGACGTATGCCTTTACGCTATCCTTCTCAAGCAATGGGTTAGTCTTTCTGCCGTATCCGTACAACGAAAAGTTCTCCCTGCGTGCCGACTCTCCTATGACAAGCACGAAGAGGCTCTTGCCCTCGCTTGCAATCTCGGCGTCGGGCAGCTTTATCTCCTTGCGGTTGCGTTTGCTCACCTTGTTGTAGTAGCGTACGGTGTTCACCGTGTAGGACCAGGGCATTAGAAGACTGCCGAGACGGCTCGAATTGTTGTCAATCCATAGAATGTTGTTCATGTTCACTGCGATGACCAATGCTATCGCAAGCAATGACGCTCCTATGTTGGCGATGAACCTTTTGAATGTTGAATAGAGGCATCTGTTGGCGAACAGCCAAATGCATGGCAGCACTCCCAAGATTAAGACATAGGCTATCGCCGCCCACGAGAAGAAGCCCGACGCTTCGGAATAACGGGTGTTGAAGACGTTGCCCATCATCATGTCCGTAATAAGCACCTCGTATGTGTTTATGAAATAGAGGCTTACGGCGTCTGCTATAAGCGTGAAAGCTATTACAATCTTTCCGGCAATGCGTCCTAAGTAGAGCAGCAGGTAATAGAAGAGATAGTCCACGACAAGCATGAGAACGGCGAGGCTTACGAATATAAGTACTCCGTTCCAGCCTTCCTCTACGCTCTCGATGACTGCGCTGAACGCTGGGAAATGGAATGCAATCGTGGTATAAACGCTCAGAATGAGGCTCGTGAGCATTATGCCGATATCTCTTCTTACGAAAATATTCTTCATCGTCTTCTTCTTATCGTTTTATATAACAACGTGACAAGTCCTGCGAATATAATGAGCAGGGTTGCGTTATAGAGTATTGTCAAAGGCATGTTTACGCTGTGCGAGGGGGCTTTTATCGGGCTGTCGGCGACCCTTGCGTCGTAACGTGCGAACGGGTTGGTGTATATGACCTCTCCGCCGGGGAAATATGCCGTGAAGCGGGCGTATGTGTCCTTGTCCTCTATTCTATAGCTTGCCTCATTGCTGCTAAGGGTGACGCCGAGCAGGGCGTGCCCGTCGCCGAAAACCTTAATGCTGTCCGCTGTTTGCGTAAAAGAGACATGCATGCAGCCGTTATCGTAGCCTATCTCCTTGATACTGGGCAATTCCCTGTTTCTCTTAATCTTTATCTCCCGGTCGCCGTTGCCGTAGTCGGGTATCCTCATGGAATAGTAGCATCCGTCGAGCAACGCTCTCTTAATGTCGTCGTAACGTCCCGACGGCACGCATAAGAAATTGCAGCGTCTGGCAATCTTGTCGCTCCTGTCGGGGTAGTGCAGGTCGTCGTTGGCGAGCCCGAAGCTATAGTGTCCTGCGCTCAATGCCCAGTCCCAGTATTCGTTCTCAGTGCTTCTGCCGCAGTCAAGCTCCATTATGTCATATCCCTCGAGCCTCTCCATGTGGCTCTTCGAGGTGCCTGTCGTACGCAAAGGATGGTTGTACTGTATGATGTCGCTCTCTTTCTTCAGAATGTCTATCTGGAACTGCTTCTGTGAGGCGAACAGTGGCAGCAGGTGGTCGAAATGGTTTACGCCGCTGCTGCCGAACACCAGCTTGTGGAACTTGAAAAGGTTGTACCCATGTTCATATACATTGACCTGCAACGTGCTGTCGAAAGGGTGCGTTGTCAGTTCGTTGTGGTTAGAGAACGTCACGATGTCGTACCCGAGCTTCTCATGTGCCTTGTATACCTCTGCCGGCCAGTATTCACATTCGTTCAATATGCCCTCGACCCGGGTATGAACATGAAAGTTAGCCCTTTTCCAGCAGTAGGCGGTGTCAATGTTCCGGTAAGGATTGAATATGTCGGGGCCGCTGAAAGGCTCAGGCTCGCGGAAATTGTAAATTAAGCTCGCGCTTGTCGCTACAATCGCCGCCAAAGCAATAATTATTATTGCCGAAAATGCTTTAAGCAGCAGGCGTAACGCAATTTTTATGTATCTCATAAAGTTGTTTTATGCGGGCAAATTTAGCCTTAATTTTTTAATAATGAAACATGCGGCAGCCCCGATACTGTTTAAAATGCTTAAGAACGACTGACGAAACTTAGTTTTATCGACGGCTTGCCATGCTTGAGCGTAGTGTAACTAAGCGAAGCGTCTTCAATGACAAAGAGAACGGGTGAGGAATACCCGTAAACAGATAAAGGTAACTTTATAAATTTTATGCTATGAGAAACTTTAGAAAAACATCGTCTAAGAAAATGTTTGCGGAGTTTGCGAACGAACTCGCTTCGCAGTTGAGAACATTAGGCCGCTACAGGACTTCCGAGACCTACCTCTCTGCAGCGAGAAGCTTTCTTGCTTTCAACAGAGGACGCGACATGCTGTTGTCGGATATTACATCAGACACTATACTGCATTACGAGGCGTTTTTGATGAATGAACGGCACGTGAAAAGGAACAGCAGCTCTTTTTATATGCGTATTATGCGTTCAATATACAACAAGGCGGTAAGCAAGAGGCTCGTTGCCGACAATAAACCGTTCGACTTTGTCTATACAGGGATAGACAAGACCGTGAAGAGGGCATTGCCGATGTCGGACATGAGACGAATTATCGACTCTGACCTTTCACGTCACCCCAGGCTCTGCAAGGCACGCGACATATTCCTGTTCTCCTTTTATACTCGCGGCATGTCGTTCGTAGACATTGCCTTTCTTAAGAAAAGCGACCTTAGGAACGGCGTGCTCGAATACTATCGTCGAAAAACGGGTCAGCGTCTTTGTATCAAATGGGAGCGTTGCATGCAGGATATTATCGACAAGCACGGTACGGGCATAGACGATTACCTCATGCCTATAATCATCAACAAGAACATTGACGCCTACAAACAATACACTAATGCCTTGTCGAACATAAACCTTGCTCTTAAGAGAATTTCCGTGAAGCTTAATTTGAGAAGGCCTCTGACGATGTATGTCGCCCGTCACTCATGGGCGAGCATTGCCAAAAGCAAGAATATCCCGATATCAGTCATCAGTGAAGGCATGGGGCATGACTCCGAGGCTACTACGCAGATATATCTTTCTTCAATTGAGGCATCGGTCATAGACCGTGCCAACAGAATGATAATTAAGTCTTTGCTTGGTAAGTGAGAGTGGGGGTGACAGACTAAAAAGTAAATTTGGTACCCTAAATTTGGCGACGCTCGTTGTAAAACAACAAAGTAAACTTTGTGTTTAACTCGCTTGCACAAATTTCCTGTGTTACGTTTGCCTTCAAAATCCTCATTTACGCTCAGTAAATTAACCCTTTGTGGCTTTTCCTCCTCGCTACTCGGCAAAGAAAGCAAGCACTCTTTGCTCTCGTTAGCAGCGTCGGTTGCGGTT